>JAFYOA010000295.1 GCA_017547865.1 Clostridia bacterium | reverse complement strand
TTTTTTGATAGCCCATTGCCGGATTCGGTTTTGCAGAATGCTCTGGACGTTATGCATAACGCCGGTATGTACTGCGTGCTGGAAGGTCTAACAGAAACGTACGCCGAACCGGATTATGAAGGGACAGTGTTGCATCAAATTGATGCGGAAGAGCGTCCGGAGTGGCTGCAATGGTATAAAAATGCCTGGACACGATTCCGCTGGCAAGGCTGGGAAACATATGAAGGAGCTCCGATTTATAAACTTGTGTTTATTGGAGCGGATGAGTCGGCAATTCGTGAGGCAGAGAAGAAGTTGGAAAGCGATTTCTATTTCTGCTTTCATAGCGCTCCCGGCAGCCAAGTTTTCAATGGCGAAATGATCCCCCGGGCATTTGATAAAGGCCGTGGAATTATGCGGGTATGTGAGGCTCTGGGAGTTCCGGTGGAAGATACCGTTGCTTTTGGTGACAGTCCCAACGATTTGGAAATGATACAGACAGCCGGCATTGGTGTTTGCATGGGAAATGGCCATCCAGGACTTAAAGAATTGGCCGATATCGTTTGCGGAGCAGTGAACGAAGATGGTTTGGCAAGCGGTTTTGAAATGGCCGGGCTGCTGTAAAACAAAAACAGATCTATTCGGAAGGTTTTAATTCCGATAGATCTGTTTTTCATTATTTAAAAAAATTCAAAGGTAGAATTATCTGAATTCAATGCCATCGGTACGCCGTGGGGCAGTGCGGGCGTAGGTAACGGCAGGATAGCCCAGCAGCATGCAGGCGCCAACGTTTTCTTCTCCCAGATTCAGCCATTCGCGTACCTCCGGAAGGGCAGAGGCGGTACGGCAAAGGTATCCGTTGTACATGGCGCCCATTCCCATGGAAATCGCCATCAGTTCAATATTTTGTGCGGCAAGGCCGGCATCAATTGCATTGTTGGTGATAACGAACAGCACCGCAGGCGCATTACGGAACAGATACTCATCCTTGGGCGAGTCATTTCTACCATCGAAGAAAGGTCGCAGCATCAGGCGCATGCGGCGGTCATCTGTTGTGTTGAGGAAATTCTCCATGGAATCCCAAAACACTTTCTTGAATTCGGCAAGCTCATTCTGTACGAAGATGAAACGGCAACCCTGTGTGTTTTTGGCGGTAGCCGTATGACGACCTGCATCTGCAAGCAGCGCAAGTTTGTCAGGTTCAATAGTGATTGGCTTGAAATTGCGGATACTACGCCGAAATTTGATGGCGTTCAGCAAATTCTCGGTGGGTAATGCGAAAGTGTCGGGGGAGTAGGGAAGCATTGGATCTTCCTTGTAAATAGGAAGTGAAACAGCTCCCCGAGGACAGATGGCGGCACAGTGGCCACACAGAAGGCACTTTCCGCCGGCAACTGCAATCCCATTTTGCAGCGTTATTCTTTTGGAAATACAGTCCTCAACGCAAAGGCCGCAGCCAATGCAGCGCGATGAATCGATTTTAACCATGTAATCAACTCCTTTTAGCTACTGTAACACGGAAATTCAAATTTTGTCAAGTTGCTTATATTTACTATTTTTACAGAAAAATGAATTTTTTGTGAATTTGCTGTTGCAAGTTGGATGAAAAGTCTCTATAATAATCGGAGAACAGACAAGTTTTGATATAACTTGTCAAAATAACTATTTGGAGGTAGTTACGATGAACGAATCCAACGCTCCTATCCGGGACGCAAGAAAACTCGGTATTCCGAAAATGCTGGTGCTGGGCCTGCAGCACATGTTTGCCATGTTTGGTGCCACTGTGCTGGTTCCTATTTTGGTCAACGGTTATTTCAATGGTGAACTCACTCATGCCCTTACTGTGCAGGTGACACTGTTCTGTGCCGGTTTTGGTACTCTGTTTTTCCACCTGTGTGCTAAGTTCAAGGTTCCCGCTTTCCTCGGTTCTTCCTTTGCGTTCCTCGGCGGTTTTGAAACCGTAGCAAAGCTGGATACCGGCATTTACGCTGGCATGCCGATGAACGAAAAAGTTTTGTATGCTTGCGGCGGTGTTGTGGTCGCCGGTTCTCTGTACTTCGTTCTCGCACTGGTGATTAAGCTGGTTGGCGTTAAGCGTGTTATGCGTTTCCTGCCTCCTGTTGTAACCGGTCCCATCATCATCTGCATTGGTCTTGGTCTTGCCGGCTCTGCCATTGGCAATGCTTCCACCAACTGGCTGCTGGCAATCATTGCTCTGGCTACTATTATTGTGTTCAATATCTGGGGCAAAGGAATGCTGCGCATTATTCCTATCCTGATGGGCGTTGTTATTCCTTACGCGGTTGCCGTTGTTCTGCATCTTTGCGGTGTTACCAATCCGGATGGCTCTGCTATTTTGAATTTTGCTCCCATTGCCGATGCCGGTTGGGTTGGTCTGCCGCCCTTTGCTATCTGCAAGTTTGATATTACCGCCATCCTTGTTATGGCTCCCATTGCTTTGGCGACCATGATGGAGCATATCGGCGATATGTCTGCTATTTCCGCTACTGTTGGCGAAAACTTCCTTGCGGAACCCGGCCTTCATCGCACTTTGATCGGCGACGGCGTGGCTACTTCTCTGGCTGGTCTGGTTGGCGGCCCCGCCAATACCACTTATGGCGAAAATACTGGCGTTCTGGAGCTCTCCAAGGTTTATGACCCTCGCGTGATCCGCATTGCCGCTGTGTTTGCCATCGTCCTCAGCCTGATCCCCAAGTTCTCTTCTGTGATCAATACGATGCCTGCCTCCATCATCGGCGGCGTCAGCTTCATGCTGTATGGTATGATCTCTGCTATCGGTGTGCGTAATGTGGTGGAGAATAAGGTTGATCTCACCAAGTCCCGCAACCTGATCATCACCGGCGTTATCTTTGTGTGCGGCCTGGGTTTCAGCGGCGGTCTCACTTTCTCCGTGGCCGGCGTGTCCATCACCCTCACCGGTCTGGCTGTTGCCGCTCTGGCCGGTATCATCCTGAACATTGTTCTTCCTGGCAATGACTACGAATTCGGCACCAATGCTTCCGGTGATCAGAGCCGCGGCGTAAGCATTAAACCCGAAATGAAGGACGAAAAGTAAGCCTTTTTCTGCAGAAAGGAATTATTATGGAATATATGGAAAATGTAACAATTATGACCCACCCGCTGATTCAGCATAAGATTTCTCTTCTGCGGGATAAGAATACCGGCACCAATGAATTCCGTAAGCTGGTGGAAGAAATCGCTATGTTGGAGGGTTTTGTGGCTCTTGGCGATCTTCCTGTGGAAGATGTGGAAGTGGAGACTCCCATTGAGACTTGCATGACTCCGATGATTGCCGGCCGCAAACTGGCTGTTGTGCCAATTCTCCGTGCCGGTCTTGGCATGGTCAACGGTATCCTGGCGCTGGTTCCCAGTGCCAAAGTCGGTCACATCGGTTTGTATCGTGATGAAGTGACCCATGAACCGCATGAGTATTACTGCAAGCTGCCCAATCCCATCAACGAACGCACCATCGTTGTGACGGATCCCATGCTGGCTACCGGCGGTTCCGCTGTGGATGCTGTGACTATGATTAAGAATCATGGCGGTAAGAACATCAAGTTCATGTGCATTATTGCAGCTCCGGAAGGCGTGAAACGTTTGCACGAAGCTCATCCCGATGTGCAGCTGTATGTCGGTCATCTGGATCGTCAGTTGAACGAAAACGCGTATATTTGCCCCGGTTTGGGCGATGCCGGCGATCGCATTTTTGGTACAAAGTAAATCGTATTTCCGAAACGCTCCTGCTGCAGGGGCGTTTCTTTTTTGCATTGCGGAGAATATACGTTGACAAACGTTGTTTTTTCGGGTATGCTATAGCCGAAAAAGTAATGGGAGGGATCGTTATGGAAAAGACGACCGATATTCGATGGGAGAAATCCTGCGGAGCACTGATTTGCTGTAACCGGAGTGGGGAAGATAATTTGTTGCTGATTCGCCATAAAAATGGCGGACACTGGGCGTTCCCTAAAGGCCACGTGGAAGCAAATGAAACAGAGGAAGAGACCGCAAGACGGGAAATAAGAGAAGAGACCGG
>JAFYOA010000294.1 GCA_017547865.1 Clostridia bacterium | reverse complement strand
GAACCTGCGCATTGTTATTTTGCTGTATGCGTTTGGCGCTTTGGCGGGCCTTTTTCTTCGGTTGGTGCAGGGAATACTGTAATATTTACGGCTTGCTGTGGTATACGGCGGGCCGCTTTTCATTTCACCGTTGAAAAAACGTGCCGAATGTGCTACAGTAAGAAAAAAGCGAACAAAAGGAGCCTTTGCCATGAAAAACGATAAATTGAGCCGCGTGCTGGCGGCCATGAAAGAAGCCGGGCTGCCCCAGCTGGTTCTTTCGGATACCTATGCCATTGCCTACCTGACCGGGCACTATTTTTACTGCGGCGAGCGCCTGCTGGCCCTGTGTCTGTTTGAAAACGGCGAACACAAGCTGGTCATCAACCGGCTGTTCCCTGTGGAGGAAGACCTGGGCGCGGAGCTGGTGTGGTACGACGACACCGACGACAGCCCCCTGGTGCTTTCCCGCTGCCTGCAGGCCAATTCCCCCTGCGGCATTGACAAAAACTTTGCCGCCGGCTTTTTGCTGCGCCTGCAGGAAATGAACGCCGCTGCCCGTTTTGTGAACGGCTCGTTCATTGTGGACGGTGTGCGGCAGATTAAAGATGCCGCCGAGCAGGAGAAAATGCGCGTTTCCTCTAAACTGAACGACAAAGTGATGGAAGCGCTGGTGCCCCTGGCCAACCAGGGCCTTACAGAAGTCGAGCTGAGCCAGAAATGCAAAGATCTTTACAAAGAAATGGGCTGCGAGGGCCTTTCGTTCCAGCCCATTACCTCTTATGGCAAAAACGCCGCCGACCCCCACCACGGCGCCGACGAAACCCGCGGCAAGTACGGCGAATGCGTGGTGCTGGACATTGGCGGCATGAAAGACGGCTATGCCTCTGACATGACCCGCACGGTGTTTTTGGGAGAAGCCAGCCCCCGCGCCCGGGAAATTTACAACACGGTGCTGGATGCCAATCTGCGGGGCATTGCCGCCGCAAAGCCCGGCAACCGCATGTGCGATGTAGACAACGCCGCCCGCGATTACATTACCGAAAAAGGCTTTGGCAAATACTTTACCCACCGCACGGGGCATTCCATTGGAACGGAAGACCACGAACCCGGGGATGTTTCTGCGGTGAACGAAGCCATCATTCGCCCCGGCCAGTGCTTCTCTGTGGAACCGGGCATTTACATTCCGGAGGAGAACATTGGCGTGCGCATAGAAGACCTGGTGCTGATTACCGAAGACGGCTGCGAAGTGCTGAACAGCTACCCCAAAGACCTGCTTGTGCTGCCCATGGAATAAACAAAAAAGACCCAGCCTCTGTAAAGGGGCTGGGTTTCGTTTTTTTGCACAAACTTTGTTGAAAATGTTGACATACAGGGGGGGTATGATACAATCGAATTGTGAAAAAAGATTTGCAGCAAAGCGGTGGTTACGATGTGGAATGCAGTTTGAAAAAGCGGATTTTCTGTAAATAAAATTTAAAAAAGAAAAGAGGTTGTACTTATGAAAAAAAGAACCATAGCCATTTTACTGTGCCTGCTGATGCTGCTGACGATGGCGGGCTGCCAAAAAAGTGGTACCGCAAGTGAAAGTGCGGGGAAAGCCTCGGCAATAAATCCTCCTGTGCCCGGCATGACTTGGGGCATGACGGCCGATGAAGTGACCGCGCTGCTCAAAAACGCAGGCGTGGAAGATGTAAAGACCGAACAGGCGGCAAAGTTGCAGATGATATTTACACATGAGCAGGCTGTAACGCTTGGCGCAGATCAATTTGCTGGTGTGCCATTATACGATTTAACTTCGCCCATCGTCCTGTTTTTTGAATGCGACAAAGATGGAACAAACTATTTGGTCAAAGCGGCTGTGAACATGGCTGTTGAAAACAAGGAAGCGGCTGTGGATGCGCTGACAAAGGAATATGGCAAGCCGCTGGATGACGGTGTCACTTGGATCCTTTCAGGCAAGAGAGACAACATCGACATTGAGCCATCCATTTCTGCGAATGAATCGTGGCGTGGCGGTAAACAGACAATTTATTTGCATGCCGCTGGCTATGTAATGGCGAATTTCGGCAACTTCTAAACAACACCCCTGTGCCCTCACCCACCCCGGGTGGGGGCATTTTTTTGCACAAATAGCAGCAGCCCGCCCTTTTTGCAAAGAGCGGGCCTGTTTTTTACCCCTGTTATTTAAAAATTGCGCTTGCCATACAGCACATAGCCCGCAAAGGCGCGCACGCCTTTCAGCAGTATGCTTTCGTCAAAATCAAAGGTGCGGCTGTGGCCCGGCCCGGCGGTTTCTCCCAAAATGCGCATAAACACCGCCTGCCCCCCGTGGCCCTGCACGCAGTTCATCATGTAGGCAAAGTCTTCGCTTCCGCCGGAGGTGCCGTACACAAAGCTGGTGCTGCGCAGGCCGCTTTCGGGGGCGGCTGCCTGCACCGCGTACATCAGCGGCTCGCTGCTTTCCAACGAGCCGGTGGCGCCCATCAGCTTAATTTCCACCGTGCAGCCGTGCATATCTGCCGCCGCCTGCAGCACCCGGCGGGCGTAGTTT
>JAFYOA010000293.1 GCA_017547865.1 Clostridia bacterium | reverse complement strand
GGGTGGTTTCGTTCACTTCTGCCGCAGCAAAAATTTCCTCAAACAGCGCCGGGCAATACCGCGGCCGCACGCGGTCGTAATTGGCTGCGTTTTCATCAAAAGCCGCACGCTTTATATGCATGTCTTTGTCCTTGCCGTACTGCAGTTCCAGCGCCATTTGCCTCACCTCTTCTTTGCTCATTATAAACAACACCACCCAAAAAGTCAACAAAGCCCGGAGTTTCCTCCGGGCCTGTCCTTACTTTTCGGCGGGGTATGCTTTGTAGAGATGCACGATGTGCAGGTCTTCGTCCATGTCCAAACCGTGAGAACCGAGATTGCCGTCAATTTCATGGCAGCCGTGGTCCATGGCAAAGCCCACCAGGGCGTTGTGCTGCTTCCAATGCTCGGCGATCATGGCGCTGAACATGGCGAAGGCTTCGGAATTGGCACGCAGCTCGCCCAGGGCTTCCAGGCTTTCCGGCCCCCAGCGATGCATAATGCTGTCGTAGTTGCCGTTGTACACCACAATGGCATCGTAGTTGTCTTCCAAAATCAGCTGAGCTGCCTTGGCGTTTACTTCCGCCACAGTGGGATAGAAGAAATAATCCATCTCCCGCTCCAGATAGATCTTAGAGAGACTGTCACCGGCGGTGCACACAATGGCCGGCTTTTTGCCTGCCCGCAGCAGGGCATCAAACAGCGTATCGATCTTGATCACCGGCTTGGTATAGGCCTGAATGCCGTGCACTTCCGGCTGGGCGCCGGTATACATGGTGCCAAAGCACACAGGAGTTACCGAGGGCATCACGGTGCAGAAGGGCACTTCCAGTTCGGTCAGATTTTTGGCTTCGACCACCAGCTGGGGGTACTTTTCGTACACCCACTGGGCAATGGCATCCGGGTTATACATAAACAGGCGATCGGCTTTTTCACCGGCAAAGGCTTTTTCTGCGTAATCGGTCAGGGCAGCATTGGGGGCAGCGGCCTGTGTAGGTGCTTCCACACCCATGGCAGCGGCCAGTGCTGCGCAAAGTGTATCCAAAGAAGTACGTTCTGTCATAAGTAAGCTCCTTATTTTTTATTTTACGCCGCGCACCCACAGCAGGCGGGCGGTGCGGGGTGTATCAAAGTGCAGTTCCACGGTTCCGCTGCAGGCAATGGTTTCGCCGGTGTCTTCGTCGGTCAGGGTACAGCCGTTTTTGGCGAAGGGCAGCGCCAGCCGCAGTGTATCGCGCACGCATTTTTCCTGGCGGAAAGCCAGCAGCGCGCCCTCTTCCGTTTCCGGATCGTAGAAACAATAGGCGGTGAAATCCGTGGTGTCTTTCTCGGCATGCCAGGGTGTGAGAGGATAAAACTCTTTCAGCAGGTAAGGCTTCACCTTGTTCCACTCCTGCAGGCCAAAGCGCAGCATGCTGAAATCCTGGTCCGGTGCATACACAAACTGCGAATCCAGGTTCAGTGCCGGCAGGTAAGAAGCACGCCAGGTGTAGGGGTCCATCACGCCTTCCAGGGCAAGCTCCTCCAGTTTTTCTCTGGTGTGCGCGCCGCAGAAGGGGATCCACTTGTTGAAGGCGGTGGTCATGGAAAGGCGCAGGGCAATGCTGGTGCGGTCGCTGTCGCTGCGCAGCAGGGGCACACCACGGCGAAGAGATTCCAGGTCGTTTCGCCCGCCGCCGGAGGCACAGGAATCCACAAAACCGCAGCCGCCGTAAGAAAGCGTGCAGGCAATGATGTCATCCCACATTTTATAGTGCCCGCCAATAAACTTGCATTCCGTAATGCCCTGGCGGCCGTCCTGGGCATCCAGGTGCTTCCACAAGGGGGCGGGGTTGCAGTTGTTGTCTTCGCGGTACATATCCACCTTGTTTTCCCGCAGCATTTTGCAAATGCGGTTGGTGGTCCACTCCAGGCATTCCGGCACACCAATGTTATTGGAGATCGTTCTCTCCCCTTCCACCCGGATGGCCCAATCGGTGTTGTAGCCAAAATTCTTTGCCAGATTGTCCGGGTCGGTCACGCGCTCCGGCTCAAACCACACCAGAGTCTTTGTGCCGTGTTCGTGGGCAAAATCAACGGATTCCGCAAAAGTTCTGCCCGGCCACTTCTCCGGGTCAAGCTCCCAGGTACCCACGGTGCCCCACCAGTCGGTCTCTTCGCTGCCGCCGTCCGGGCGCGCGTACCAGCCGGCATCAAACCAGCGGAAATCCACGTAAATGTCTTCGGCCAGCATTTTCTCCATGGTGGGCCGCCATGTAAAGTACCGCTCGGAGATACTGCCGTCGGAATTGGGCAGGCCGGTATCGCCAGCCAGCCATGCGGTAGAAAACGGTTCCATCGCCGCACCGGCGCTGTCTGCCTTGGGCAGGTTGTGCTCTATGAACCAGCTGCGCCAGTGGTTGGTGGCGCAGGCTTCGCTGCGCACGGTGTAGGGCATCATCACAAACAGCGCAGAGCGGATCTTCTCGCCGGGCTTCAGGTACAGGTGCATCCCGTTCACCGCGCCAAAACGGCCGGTGGCCGTGTTCCCTTCGGCAGCAAACACGGCGTTCCAGGTGCCGGCCCAGCCAATGGCCAGCAGCGTACCGCCATCGCCGTGCTCCAAATTGAAATACGGAAAGTTAATGTGGGTGGCGCGGCCGGAATCGGAAGAAAACTCCACGCGGTTGTCGGTCACTTCCATGGCATAGGGGCGGTACTGGTTGGTGTGGTCGCCCAAAATGCCCTTTACTACGGGGTAAGCACCCGCAAATTCCAGTTCGGTGTGCAGGTCTTCCAGTATTTTTGTATCGGCTGTGCCGGTGTTTTCAAACCAAACGGTCCACTCTGTGGCTCCGTGAGAGAAATAATGGGTCAGCAGCAGGGTCACTTCCAGCCCATCGGAGAAATCCCACACATAGGTGCGGCTTTCCTTTTCGCCCTGCACGTCGGTTTTTGTATCTTTTAGTGTAAAGCACTCCGGCGAAAAACCCTTGTACTCCCGGCCATCGTATGTAAAAGCAAACGGCACCTGCTGCGGGTCTTCCGCCATGGCGCGCCAGCGGGCATCGGCCGCCGGGTTTCTGTAATCGCGTCTCATCCTGTTTCCTCCTTACAGGCCAAAACATTTTTTCAGCAGACGAATCGACGGTTCTTCGCGGAAAGAATGATCCGGTGCGTTGATATAATTGAAGGCATCGTAATCGGCAGGGCTCAGGCCGAATTTCGGGTGTTCGCCGTGGAATTGGTGGGTGCTTTCATCGGCAAACATGGGGTAATGGGTCACCTGCACCCGGTCTTCCAGGCCAAACAGCGCATACGCACGGCGCACTTTCTCAAACCAACAGTCGCCGCCGCCTTCGTTGAACGCCAAATATTTGGGCGCCAATGCCGCACACAAGTCCGGGAACCCGAACCACTGCATAATGCCCGGCACCTCGTGCCAATTGCCAATGTTCTGGGCCATGTGGTAGTCCTCGCCGTATTCTGTAATGGACATATAGTGATGACGGGGATCGCGCAGACCATCGTTGAAAATCAGCGCTTTGAATTCATCGCAGAGCAGCATCAGGTACAGGCCGGTCTCCGTTCCCAACGAATGGCCGGAGATCGCCAGTTTATCCTGGTCCACGTAGTCCAGCGTTTTAATGAAATCCAGCAAACACAGTTTGTGGAAAACCGAAACACCCGGGTAGCACAGGCCGGATTGAATATAGCCGTAGCACATCTGCCCACGGGAATGATAGTAATCCTCTTCCCGCTGCAAGCCAATCTCGGCGGTCTCCAGGTTATCCAGCGCAAAGGCCACCATGCCGTTTTTCACCATTTGCAGGGCCATTTGGTTGCGCTCTTTAAATCTATCATACCGGCACATGGGGCCTTCCAGCATAGGTTCCCCGGCCATCAGTTCTTTGCTGAAAATAGAACCCGGCAGGCACAGTACACCCGGGGCGGGTGTTTCTTTTTTGGCTGCATCGGGAATCAAAATCAAAAACGGTACGGCGGTGTAATCATCGGGGTAAAGTTCCCATTTTTCCACCCGGTAGCCTTCCCGCTGCACGGTGTGCAGCAGCACCGGTTCCGGCTGGGGTGTGCGCTCCGGCAAAAGCAGCAGTTCGCGGATCTTCTCCCGCACTTTTCCCTGCCATTCTTTGTAGGTTTCCGGGGTCAAATCCTTCGGCAAAGCCAGTTTTGGGGTCAGGTTGCGCATCATTTCCATATGGGCAGCCATGGAAGAATAAAACCGGCCATCTGCACGGCTGGATTTAAACTGCGTTTCATAATTCAACATTCCACACACCTCCGGTGCAAATCGTTTCTGTCTGCACTATACCACAAAAGAAAAACGAAGACAAGTGGCAGGGTAGGTTTTAAAAAAACTTTTTCGCAAAAAGAAAAACCGACCCACGATTACAATCGCAGGCCGGTTTTTGTATTGTGTATAGAAATGCACGCCTTATTGCTGTTTGACAAATTGGAATTGGTCAATCAAACGATGTCTTCCATGCACTACCTGCACGATAAGCATCGAAGCACATTTTGATTTGTTCAGCGGTATTCTTTTCGGTAGCAAGGTCAGGCAGATTTTCCTCAGAAAAATAGTCAAAACCAGTTGTTTCAATATTTTCCTGGAAGTTGCCACCAACCAGGGAGCAAAGCACAAAAATTTTACATATCCCATAGGCATATGCTGGAAGATTATGTTTGGCTCTATCCTGGACAGCAATGATACTGTCAGCGGTAACATCCAACCCAGATTCTTCTTTTACCTCTTTGACGGTGTTTTCGCCGACAGAAACATTCACATCACACCAGCCGCCAGGAAGTGACCACTTACCATTGTTCTCATGAACAAGAAGAATTTTATCCTCTTTGAAAATGGCGGCACGGGTATCCAGCTTAGGAGT
>JAFYOA010000022.1 GCA_017547865.1 Clostridia bacterium | reverse complement strand
GACGATGCCCCCAAGGCGCTGGTGGAAAAGGTGGAACAGGTGGTTCGCCTGATCCGTTCCAAGGGTGTGAGCGTTTGGTTCATCACCCAGAACCCCACGGATATTCCGGAAAGCGTGCTGGGCCAGATCGGCAATCGCGTGCAGCATGCCCTGCGCGCCTATACCCCCAACGACCAGAAAGCGCTGCGCTTTGCCGCCAACTCCTTCCGGGTGAACCCTGCCTTCGATACCGAAGAAGTGCTGACCGCCCTGGGCACCGGCGAAGCACTGGTTTCTGTGCTGGATGAAAAGGGTGTGCCCACCATTGTAGAGCGTGCGAATATTCTGCCGCCCCGCAGCAGCATGAGCGCCGTGGATGCCGTGACCCTGCAGGCACAGATTTTGGCCAGCCCTCTGGAAGATAAATACGACGATGTGGAAGACAGAGAATCTGCCTACGAAGTGCTGAAAGCACAACAGGAAGCTGAAGCCAAGGCAGAACAGGAGGCCAAGGAACTGGCCGAGCGGGAAGCCGCCCTGGAGGCTGCCGAAAAGAAGCGCGCCGCCGAGCGGAAGAGCACTTCTTCCCGCAGTTCTTCCACCCGCAAAAAGCAGAGTGCTTTGGAAAAGACCATCAGCAGCGCCGCCAACACCATCGGCCGCGAGGTGGGGAAGAAGATCGTACGCGGTTTGTTCGATACGTTCTTTAAACGATAATCAAATGAATTGCCGCTGTGCCCTTTGGGGTGCGGCGGCTGTTTATTTTTGCAGGGCCTCCCATTCGCTTTTCAGCAGGGCGTAGTCCACCACGTCGTGGAATTCTCCGGTGGAGGGCTTTTTGAAATGCTCCCGGCGGGTGCCTTCGTAGGTAAAACCGCATTTCTGTGCCACACGGCCGGAGGCAGGGTTCTTTGCTGCGTGGGAAATGATGATGCGGTGAAAACCGACTTCTCCGAAAAGGTAATCCACCACGGCCCGTGCCGCTTCGGTCATCAGTCCCTGCCCCCACCAGGGGCGCCCCATGCAGTAGCCCAGTTCTGCGTATTCGTGCTTGCTGTTGGCGGTTACTACGTTGATGCTGCCAATGGGCGTACCGTCCAGTTCCATCACCCAGTTGTAGTTGTTGTCGTTTTCGTAAGAAGCGCACCAGCTTTCCAGCAGTTCTGCGGTAAATTCCGGGGAGGGGTGGGGGTCCCAAGCAACGTAAAGGGGAACTTCCGGGTCGCTGGCCCAGTTTGCGTACATGGCGGGGGCATCTGCCGGGGTGAATTTCCGCAGGATGAGCCGCGGTGTGGTCAATGTTTGTGTTCCTTTGTGGGTGATCATGGTTTTCTCTCCTTAATTTTTTTTGAAAATATCCAGTGTGTGGTTGGAATAACCCAGCATGTCCGGGCGTTCGCAGGTGGCCAGGTGGTAGCGCAGAAAGAGGGCGAAGGTGTCTTTGTCCATCTCGGCCAGGGTGCTGCGCATGTGGTTGGCGTAGCCGTCGGTGGCCAAAAGGTGCAGGGGAGTCACGTCAAACTGCTCCCGCAAAGCTTTGATGTCCTCCGTGCGGTACAGCTCAAAAATATCCCAGGGGTGGGAGAAGGTCTCAAAAGTCTCCGGGTTCAGCATGCATTTTTCAATGATTTCATGGATCTTCCCCCGGACAAAACCATAGGCCACAATGCTGGCATCTCCCATGCAGTAGGCGGCAAACACCACCCCGCCGGGCTTGGTGACCCGCACAGCCTCTGAAAGCGCCTGCAGCTTTTCTTCTTGGGTGAAAAGATGGTACATGGGGCCCAGCACCAGGGTGAGATCGTAGGTGTTGTCCCCAAAAGCGGAAAGGTCGGTGGCGTTTCCCCGGGTGACGGTCACCGGCTCGCCGGGCTGTGTGTTCTGCCGGAAGATTTCAATGTTGTGATCCAGCAGTTCCACCGCATCCACCCGGAAGCCTTTTTGTGCCAGGGTGTGGCTGTAGCGGCCGGTCCCGGCGCCAATCTCCAGCACCCGCATGCCGGGGCGCAGGTACTTTTCCACATAGTGCAGGGTGGTGGTGAATTCCACCTGCCCGTGGCGGGTGAGCAGACGTCCGTCTTCGTCGTAGTTTTCGTAGTAGGCTTGCAGGTAATCGTTGTTCTCCATTCTTTTCCCTCCTTAAAATAAAAAACAGTGCAGGCCAATCAAAGAATCGACTTGCACTGTGCATAACTTTTTGAGACGGGCACGGTCAGATGGGTACCCCGGTTTTCTCTTTAAAAAAGCACGACAATGAAAGCCCGCTGCGCCACCACAGAATAATGGCGGGTACGGACTTAGGCATAATAATCACGTTATTCAGCTTTGCCAAACGCTGCTGCATTGTCAGGCCTCCGAAAGAAATTTCCATCATTTTACGCTTGTTGCATGTCATTGTCAAGCTTTTTTTCACATTGAATTAAAATCGCGGCTTTATGGCAGTAAATTTCTGCATTTTGTGCGGTGTTATTTTTTTATCAGCTCTTGCATCGAAGAAAAAACAAGGGTATAATATTTTCTATAGTTCGATTCTGATCGCTCATTTTAGGAGGAATTTATATGACAAGCAATGTTCGTCCCG
>JAFYOA010000292.1 GCA_017547865.1 Clostridia bacterium | reverse complement strand
TATAACCGTCTGTTTCAAAAGGTGGAAGGCGGGGTGCTGCAGAAAGTACGTTATCGGATCCCGATTGAAAATGGGTATACCGCGGAATTGGATCGATTTGAAGGAGAGCTGGAGGGCTTGCTATTGGTGGAGGTGGAATTCCCCAGTGTGGAGGCAATGAATGCCTTTAAGCCGCCCAGCTGGTTTGGAGAAGATGTGTCGGAGAGCACGCAGTATCATAATAGTGTGTTGTCCGGTGGAGGGAATTATGGAAACTAATTGGATGGAAATGATGGATTTGTTTCGCCGTGGGGCTGCCTGTTATCAGCGCCCTGAGGAGGAAGCCCACGATGAAGGCTTTCAGCTTTTGCTGGAAGCTGCAGAAAATGGAGTACCCCAGGCCTGCAAAATGCTCGGTTTGTTGTATATCAGCGGACAGTATGCGCCTTACCCAGATAAAGACGAAGCCCTTGCGGTACGTTGGTGGCGAATGGCGGCAGAAAACGGCGATGAAGAGGCGATGTACTGGCTAGGACAGTGCTATGAAGAAGGCATTGGCGTTGAGGTGAACGAAGAGGAGGCACGGATTTGGAAACGCTTTGCCATTGCCAATGGTTTTGAAGATGAGGAAGGTAAGGAAGAAAGTCCGGCAGAGCCGGAAAAAACCGAACCGATTCAACCGGAACCTGCCAAACGCAAGAAACGCCGAAAAGAAGCACAACAAAACGCTAAGAAAGAAGTGCCGGTGAAGGTGGAAAAAACACCGGAAGCACTGCCTAAAAAAATCGAAAAAGTTGAAGAAATCGAAACAGTACCTGAAGTGAAATCGGCAGAGACGGCGGAAAGAGCACCGGAAAAGCCGGCGGCGAAAGGAAAATCACCGCTGCAGGTTGTGGAAAAAGTGATGCAAAAAACGCAGCACCAACGAAAAGAGGCATCGAAAAAACACGAGGAGGAAGAGGCGGAGGCTGCCCGCTTTGCGCGCGAAGAGGAAGAGGCACGCCGAATCAGCAATCAATATCAGCTCAAAATGGGTTTGGGTGGTACCATTTGCTGCCTGCTTCTGCTCTGGATCGTGCTTTTGCTGCTTCTTCTGATATTCCGCAGTATTTTCGAAGGAAATATGTGGATTTTCTGGGTTCTTGCATTGGTTGCTATGATTCCGGCTGCATTGTTTGGATATGAACTGGGTGTGAAAAAAGCGCAGGAGCGTATTGAACAAGTAGCGGAATACCGAAAGAGCGCATTTTATCATGCACATGGCTGTGAACTCGGGCAGATGAACCGAAGACAGCACTGGTGCTATAAATTATATCGATCTTTGGCAAAAAACTATTATCCGGTTACCTATCGGACAAAGTTGGATTTGCCACAGATTCGTGGATATCGTGGTTGTCTGTATACGAATTGGATTTATCAGTCGGATCAAGAACAAGTACAGCCTGAATTTGTGATCGTAACGGAAAAGGCTGTATACGTGGTAAGAGCGGTATGTCTTACCGGGCGACTGCAGGGTGATTTGGCCGATACGGCTTGGGCTCTGTATTCCGATGGCGAAAAGGATTTGACGGCGAAGCGACTTCCCAATTTGGTGGATGAAAATGCACATAATATTCGCGTCATCAAAGAAGATTTGATTCAGTACTTTGATCTTCCGTTGGAACGG
>JAFYOA010000291.1 GCA_017547865.1 Clostridia bacterium | reverse complement strand
TCGCTTTAGTATATAATGATAGGAAAATAGGCTTATTATGTTGCTTGTTTGCTTTTTTTGCTTGCAGCATGTTTATAAATAAACGTGTCTATAAATAAAAGAGAAAATAAAAAGGTGGTGCACCAATGGGTGAAGAATTAAAGATATTGGCCTATGGCCTGTCTTCAACGGGGAAAGAACTGAACCTGGATAATATGTACGTAAACGGACGCTACGTAAATGTTGGCTCCGATACAAAGTCTGTAATTAATAAAGTATCCCATGCGGATTTTCAAATTTATGGTGTGTGTGACTCTGAAGTTGGCGTAGGTAACGATCGCGAACTGGGTACGAACAGCGGTAATGTTGTTATGCAAATGATGCAGCGTCTGCAGACGACTTTGACCGATGTGGGCAAAATCGAAAAGGAACGCATTTGGGAGGCTATGGTAGATGCCAACCGCACCCTGAAGCGTCAGAAGAACGAAGCCGGTCGTGATGACTTGGGTTCCTGCTTCGCAAGCTTGTTCCTGCACGGCAATCGTGGTCTGGCCGTTCATTTGGGCGACAGCCGTATTTATGTAGTGCGCGGCGGCCGTATGCTGCAGATCACCGATGACCATTTGGAATCCAGCGATATGTATCGTCTGGGCGTGATCTCCCAGGCACAGGCCGAAGTACACAAAATGTCTTCGAACCTGACTGCATATTTAGGTATGGATGATATCTACGATGCCAAAGATGAGGCATTTTCGAAATATTTTGTATTCTATCCCGGCGATACCTTCATCATTTGTTCCGATGGTTTGTCCGATGCTCTGCCCAACGAGGAACTGGAGCGTATGGTGCGTCTGCTGAAAGATGCTTCCGTGGACACCTTGGCCAACATGATGATCAAGGCAGCTGCCGACCACAGCAAGGAAGACATGACCATCATGATCCTGCGTGTGGAAGATGCCCCCGGTGAGGCTCCTAAACGCGGCAACTCCACCATTCCGAGAAAGGAAAATTACGAGAAGCCCGTTTCCGA
The DNA here is from genome assembly GCA_017547865.1 of Clostridia bacterium. The sequence continues at coordinate 742 of JAFYOA010000291.1, read as the reverse complement.
TGAAGAACCCGTTCAGAACACCCGTCCCGGCGGCGCTCTTCTTTCCAAGATCCAGGCCATTCGCAAAACCGAACCGGAAGAAGTTGAAGAGACCCGCGAAGATTTCGTTGAGGAAGTAGCTCCGGCTCCTCGCCGCATGCAGAACCTTTCCTCCATTAACGATGATCCCGATGATATGGAAGACGAAGGCAGCCTGCTGGATAAGCTGCTGAGCGACCCCAAACGTCTGGCTATGCTGGCCGGCGGTGCGGTTGCCATCATCCTGCTGCTGATCCTCATCATCTCCGCTTTTGGCGGCGGTTCCGACGAAGAAGCAACCAGCAATTTCTCTGCTTCTCAGAACAGCGTATCTCAGAACTCCGTTGTGGTAACCCCAAACAATAGCTCTCTGGTATTGAATAATTCCTCCGTTGTGATCGACGACAGCAACCTTTCCGGTACTACCACCGAGGAAAGCTCTGTGGTAACCGAAGAATCCTCCACCATCGAGGAATCCGAAGAAACCGAAGAATCCGAAGAGACCAGCGAGATCTACGAGTGGGAAGTAACCGAAGGTGAATACCTCTCCGGTATTGTAGCGGATTATTATGGCACTTATGATCTGGCCTTTGTAGCCGCTGTTGCCGAATACAACTACATGTCCATGGAAACCGGTCTGGAGATCGGCATGATCGTATTGCTGCCTCCTGAATCTGAGCTGAACATCGCTGAATAATTTTCCGCCCCTGCGCCCGGCTTCAGC
>JAFYOA010000290.1 GCA_017547865.1 Clostridia bacterium | reverse complement strand
GCCGAGTGCGGGAACGGGAGATGCTGCCCCGCTGGAGGCCCTGCTGGATACCTTTGGCCGCGAAAAAGCCAAGGTACTGGAATATTGGCTGGATAATTCCCTGTTTTCCAATTGGACGAAGCCGCCCAAGCCTTTTGTGGCAGATGTGCCGGTGGTGCAGGCGGATGTGCCTTGGTACGAGGGACTGGGTTTTGCGGATATTTCCACCTTTGCCTGTTTTTTGGGCGCGGACTATGAGGAACTCCACGGTGAACCGGATATCTCTTCCTTTGCCAAAGCCGTGACCGCCCGTATGAAAAAAGAATAAAAAGAAAGCCGGAGGCAAACGCTTCCGGCTTTTAATTTTACAGGCTCAGTTCCATTCGCTGCATAATGTGGTCCTGGTAAATTTTATCCAGCTCCACAAAGTAGCCGCTCCAGCCCCACACGCGTACAATCAGGTTCTTGTGGTTTTCCGGGTGCAGCTGGGCATCCACCAGAGTATCCCGGTTCACGGCGTTCAGCTGCAGCTGGTGGCCGCCCATATCCATAAAGCTTTTCACCAGCACCGCTACTTTGCTCACGGCTTCCGGGTTGCGGAACACCGTATCGTGCAGTTCGATGGTCAGCGGGCCGCCGTTGCACACCCGGCCCAGGTGGGGCTTGGCAAAGGACTGCAGAATGGAGACCGGCCCTTTCGCGCGGATGAACAGGCTGGGGGAATAATTGGCACCCAGGGGTTCGCCGGCGCGCCGTCCGTCCGGTGTGGCGGGAATATCCTGGGGATGCCACACGTAGTACATGGCAGAACCGGTGCCCGGGCGGAAAATACCGCCGCGTTCGTTTACCCGTCCTTCCATGGCATCGGCGAAAGTATCCAGCAGCCACACGGCGCGGTCGTCCACACAGGGTTCGTTGTTGCCCATCTTGGGGGTGTGGTAGCGCAGCTTGGTCAGCAGGTCCTCTTCGCCTTCAAAGTTGTTCTGCAGAGCGTTCACCAGTTGTTTGGCAGAAATGCTTCCATCGCCGAATACATAGCGGTGGATCACTTCCAGAGAATCTGCTGCGGTGGCCACACCGGTGCCGTGCAGGCCGTAGTTGTTGTATTTGGCCCCCAAAGAAACATCCCGGGCGTTTTCCACGCAGCCTTCCGTCATCAAAGAGACATAGGGCGCGGGGAAGACGAACAGGTTCTTTACTTTTTCTTCCACGGCATCGATCTGCGCGGTGATGTTTTCTTTTACATGGCTGAGAAATGCCTCGTAATCCGGACAGGTTTCCAAATGGGTAAGTGCGGCATCGGATACGGCACGGGCGAAGGAAACGGCCTCGATGTTGGGAATATCCAGCGCCTTTCCGGGCACGATGAATTCCCAGCAGGCGGCCACAACGTAGTTATAGGCGTCTTCTTTTTCGTAGCCCCACCGCAGAAGAGCGGGAATAACCACATCGTCGTTGGAATACTGGGGGAAGCCAAGCCCCTGCTTGGTGAGTTCACTGCCCAGCACATAGGTGGAAAGGGGCGTGTTTTTGTTCACCCGCAGGTTGATCTTCGGGTCGATGAGGCGCAGCTCCAGGGACGCGTTCATCACCGCCTCGGAAAGCTCGTTATACTGATCCTGCCCGTTCAGGTCGTAGCCGCCCAGCATCAGGCTCTGT
>JAFYOA010000289.1 GCA_017547865.1 Clostridia bacterium | reverse complement strand
GAAAAAATTTCACACACCCTTTTGCATTTGCAGACAGATTGAAAAAATTAAGCGAGAGAGCCCATGGGATCCCAGGGTTCCAGTTCAATGGGGGTACTGTTGTACGCGTTCAGCACATCTTCGGAGAGGTATTTTTTGTTTACCACGATCTGATAGGTGTATTCATCGAACCATTCGTCGGTCATTACATAGTAGCCGCCTGCGCCGGGCTCGTTGCCCCAGCTGTTTTCCACGCGCCAGCGGTTGGGCTTGCCGTTTTCGTCCAGGTTCACACCCTGGAACACCATGGCGTGGGTCATCAGGCTTTGGCCGTAGTCCAGGCGTTCTGCCTTGGTCATGCCAAAAGTGGTGTTGAACAGCTCACCCACGTGGTACAGGTTCAGGTCCATCAGGCCGGCGTCGCGTTCAGAGCTTTTGCCCACATCGCAGCCGAACCACACAGGCTGGCCGTCCTTCATCTGGGCAATGGCGGCGGCTTTCAGTTCTTCTACGGGCAGGTTCACATAGCGAACAATGTTGCCTTCCTTCACGTTGCCCAGGAATTTTACGGTGTAGCTGCGGTAGAAGGGTTTGTCTTCGGTGGGGGCATTGATGATGCTGACATATTCGCTGAGGTCCATGCCGATGTACTTATCGTAGAAGGTCTTGGGGGTCAGGCCGGTCTCGCGGATGAAGTTGTTGTCTTTGTCACGCACTTCCAGGTCGAAGGTCGTGGGCGGGGTGCCCAGGCAGGTGCACAGAATGTTGTACATGGTCTCCACCATGGCATCTTTGGCTTCCCGCAGGGCGGCTTCGTCCTTGCCTTCTTTGTACATGCGGCGCAGCACGCAGGCATACTCGCGCAGCTTTTCCGTCATGTACATGGTCATTTCACGGGTGGCAGAGGAAGAAACCGTTTCGGGCATGGCGCTCTTCGGCACCAGGCCGTACTTATTTACAATGTTGCACAGCATATCCCACTGGCCGCCGTCGTTCAGCGGGGCGGAAAGCAGGTGGGCGATGAGACGGCCGTCGGTGGGCTCGTCCAGGGTCTCCAGAATGCTCTCCAGGAAGTAATTGGCCTTTTCCAGCTTATCGTAGAACAGGGTGTAGCACTGAGAAAGCTCAAAGGTTTTCAGGTTCAGCTTCTTCATCACTTCAAAGCGCATGCAGTTCAGCGCGGCGAACATCCAGCAGCGGCCGCTGGCCTTCTGGTTGGTGATATCACCCTGCTGAATGGTGATGGAGTAGTTGTGTGTGGTGGTGCGGAACGCTTCGGCGTTCTTGGCGGATTTCAGCACACCGTTGTTCACCACAGCATCCATGGCGATGCGGTTGGCGCGGTCGGCGGTAAATTTTTCTTCAAATGTGCGAAGATCTTCAAACGTAACAGAAGCCTGCATGGGTATGTCCTCCAGTATGGCACGGGGCAGCACCCCGGCAATTTTTATTTATTGTATGCCCAAACGCGAAAAAAGTCAAACAAAAAGTTTATTGCTTTAAAACTTTTTTGTGCTATTGCAGAAAAGTGAGATCAACGGAAGTTGGCCTCCAGAAAATCATCCAGCGAGCCGTCCACTTCGGCTTCGGCCATATAATAAAAACCCAGCTGGTTGCCGAGGTTGTAGGAGATCAGCACCTTGTTCTCCTCGGGCCAATCGCACAGGTCCATATCCGAACTGCTGGCCAAAAAGCCGGTTTTGATCTCTTCCAGTTGTTCCTGTGTAAAACCGAACGCCTTGGGGGAAATCTTGCGGTCTTCTTCTGTGGGAGAGAGCAGAGGGTTGTAGAAACCTACTTCCCAGGTGTCAAAATCCTTTGTGCGGAAAATATAGTTGGTATACCGCTGGCACGGCAGCTCCGTAACGGAGATCACATAGTACCAGCCTCGGCTGTAGCGCATCCACGGCCCGCCGTTGTACCGTTCTTTGGAAAAAGCCTTCTCCGGGCTCATGTGTGTCCAGTGGACCAAATCGGGAGAGGTGGCAAAAAACAGTGTAAACGACACGCCCACCAATTCGATCGGGCGGTTGGCTTCCATCAAAAGCACATATCCGTCCGGCCCTTTGGTAAGGCTGGTGTTAAAATACTGCCAACCGGGATTGCACAGCAGGTCACGGCTTTTCCATGTTTTTAAATCGGTGGATTCAAACAGGCGGATGGTATCGCCGCACAGCTGTGGCAGGCGGCTCACCGTGCCCAATACATACACTGTGCCGTTTTCCTGGTACAGGGAGTAATAGTAGCAGCCTTCCCCAAAGGAAGAAAGTACTTCTCCGGTTTCACGGTCGCGGATAAGGGCACGCGTGGGGGCGTAAGGATCAGTTCCTTTGGATTCATCCATCAATTCCAGGCGCATGGCCCGGCCGTGCCAGATGAAAGGGGAGGATTCTCCGCAAGTGCCGGTGGCACCGAGATGACGGATCACAGGGAATCCGGATAACATCTTTGTGGAAGCATTGTAATTGATCTCCATTTGATTCATCCTTTCAACTCAGTTGTTGGCCGAAAAGTTTTGGCTGTAGGATAAAGCTTCGGCCGGCAGGGTGTGCAGGCTTTCCGGCGGTGTGTCTTTCATTGTTTCATCAGCTTCCCTTTGCTGAAATACCAAGGGAAGACAGAGGAATATTATATTCGTCTTCGATCAGAATGTACGGGCAGCCGTGTTTTTGGCATTCCAGCAGGCAGCGGCGGTTGTCTTCCAGCAGCCACTCCTTCGTCAGGTCACTGTCGTCCAGGCGCTGTTCAATATCGCAGCCATGGGCGAGAATATCCTCAAAGTGTGTTTCGATGTATGCCGGTGAAAATACAATGCAAATGCTGCGGATCTCCTGCAGGTAATCCTGTGTAAAATCCTTCTTCCAGTCAAACGGAATATAGCCGCCCTCCACCACCAGGTTCTGGCGGTTTTCAATGGCGGTCTTTACCATTTCCCGCACAATGGGCCACAGGTACGCGGTGAGTTTGTCATCGTCCATGGGGGTTAAATCGGTGTTCCCGCTGCGGATCAGCCCCATTTTCAAGTGGTCGATGGAGAGATAGGGCCAGCCTTTTTCTTCCAGGACCCGTTGGGCAAGCTTGGTTTTGCCGGTGTGAGAGGCACCGTGGATGAGCAGGATCATACCCGAACCTCCGGCAGCGGTTTGCCATTCAGTGCCATGGCGAGGATGCAGCGGTCTTTGCCGCCGTACATCTTCTTTTGGTGCAGTATGGCAAAGCCTACAGCCTGCATGCTGCGCAGGCTGGCGGGGTTGTAGGGCGAAATGGTGGTGAGCAGGATGCCATCGGGGGATTTTTTTCGCATTTCTTCCACCGCAAGGCGAGCCATGCGCTTCTGCAGGCCCTGCCCGCGAAACTCCGGATCCACCACGGCAGAATCCACGGCGCCGCAGCGGGGCTGCAGGGTTTCGTCCCAACCCAGGTGGCGGGCGTAGTCGCTTTCTTTGGTGCCGGGGTAAATAAAGCTGCAGTAGCCCACCAGCCGTTCACCGCAGAACGCGCCGATGACCCCTTGTTTTTCCAGAATATAGCCGTTGCGCTCGGCATCGCTGGCAACGTACAGTTCCTTATTTTCCAAAGCCGCGCAGACTTTCTCCTGCAGGGCCATCATGGCATTCAAATCTTTTGGGCCGCAGGGGCGGCAGGTAATTTCGCTCATTTGCCTTTCTCCACGGCGCGCAGAACAGCACTGAAAGCTGCATTGCGGAAGCCGTTTTCTTCCAGGGCTTTTACGCCCTCAATGGTGGTACCGGCAGGGGAACAGACCTCGTCCTTCAGCTGTTCCGGGTGCTTGCCGGTTTCCAGCACCAGGGCTGCTGCGCCCTGTACCGCTGCCGCCGCCAGGCGAATGGCCTGCTTGCGGGGCACGCCGGAGAACACGCCGCCGTCGGCCAAGGCTTCAATAAACATATAGGTCCAGGCCGGGGTGCAGCCGCCAAGGGTACCCGCGGCGTTGATGAGATTCTCGGGAACAGCTTCAAATTCGCCGGCAGAAGCAAAAATCTGCATCATGAATTCTGCCGCTGCGGCAGAAGCTTCATCTTTTGTGGCGCACAAAATAACACCTTTGCCGATGGCCACCGGGGTGTTGGGCATGGCCCGCACAAAGGGCATCTGTGCCGGCACAAGTCCCAGCTGTTCATAGTACCAATCGATGGAGAGCATGGCGGCCACGGTGATCATGGTTTTGGGTTCGCCCCGGGCAATGCAGGCTGCCAGGGCATCTTTTACCTCGGCCATTACGCCGGCCATCATTTGGGGTTTTACGCACAGCAGAATGATCTCTGCTTTTTCGACGGCTTCCACGTTGGTTTTGCACACGGTCATGCCATAGGGTGCTGCAAAATCCACCGCTTTCTGCAGGGTACGGTTGGTAAGCAGAATATCCTCTGCCGGGGTGGTTTTTAAAGCCGCCAGTGCCATGGCCTGGCCCATGTTGCCGCAGCCGATAAATGCGATTTTAGCCATATACAAATCCTCCGAATTGCTTTTTTCTCATAGTAACACATTGCAGAGGGAAATGCAAACCCAACCAGGAAAAAGCGGACTATTGACTTTCCCTTACAATTTGATACAATTAAAAAGTACGTGTTTACGACTGCTTTTGTACTATACAGGAGGAACTATGGCAGAAAGAATACAGAATATGACCACCGGTTCGCCGGTAAAACTTATATTTTCTTTTGCCCTGCCCCTGATGCTGGGCAATGTGTTCCAGCAACTGTACACTATGGTGGATACCATGGTGGTGGGCAACGTGCTGGGTTTGGAGGCTTTGGCGGCTCTTGGCAGCGGCGATGCCCTGCACTGGATGGTGCTGAGCGTGGTACAGGGAATGACCCAGGGCCTGTGCATTCAGCTGGCCCAGGATTTCGGCTCCGGCGATATGAAAAAGCTGCGACGCACCTACACCACAGCCCTGTGGCTGGCGGTGATCAGTGCGGTGGTGATCACCGCGGTGGCACTGGGGGCTTTGGTGCCCGTACTGCGTGTAATGGGCACCCCGGAGGAGATTCTCCCCACGGCGGTGAGTTACCTGGCGGTGGTGTTTGCCGCTGTTCCTGTTCTGCTGGCGTATAATTTTCTCGCCTCTGTTTTGCGGGCATTGGGAGACGGCAAAACACCCCTGCGGGCGATGGTGGCGGCTTCCATCACCAATATTGTTTTAGACCTGCTGTTTGTGATGGTGTTCCGCTGGGGCGTCATCGGTGCCGCGGTGGCCACGGTGATCGGCCAGGCGCTTTCTGTGCTGATCTGCCTGCGTGCGGTGCGGGGGATTTCCGTTCTTCGGCTTGAAAAAGGCGAGCTGCGCCTGCACACCGATCTGGTGGGGCGCCTGCTGAAACTGGCCACGCCCTTTGCTTTTCAGAATCTCATCATTGCTCTGGGCAGCCTGGTCATCCAGTATGTCATCAACGGCTTTGGTGTGCTGTACATTGCGGGCTTTACCGCCACCAACAAGCTGTACGGTTTGTTGGAGATCGCGGCTTACTCCTACGGCTTTGCCATGACCACCTATACCGGGCAGAATCTGGGTGCCGGCAAGTTGGAACGGATTCATAAAGGGACCCATGCCGGTGCGCTGATGGGCGTGCTCACCGCCGGGGTGATCAGCGTATGCATGTTTGTTTTTGGTCGGCTCATTGTGGGCAGTTTTATCTCCGGCGACCCGGCAGACGCAGCCGCCACCGTTGAAATCGCCTACCATTATCTTTGCGTTATGGCGGCGTTTTTGCCGGTGCTGTATATTTTGTATGTGTATCGTTCTTCCCTGCAGGGCCTGGGCGATACGGTGATGCCCATGATCTCCGGTTTTGCGGAGCTGGCTGCGCGCCTGGCCACCATTCTCTTCCTGCCTCTGCTGATTGGGGAAGAAGGCCTGTTTTGGGGTGAAAGCAACGCCTGGATTGCTGCCGACCTGGTGCTGGTGACTAGCTACTACCTGCGGATGCACCGCCTGAAGAAAGGAGAAATCTATGGGAAACAGTGACGATCTCCTGCTGCGGCGGTTTCACGATTTGGCCGGCATGGCTTTTTCTCAGAACCGCTGCACCTATACCGGTTTTCTCAACGAAGCGGAACAGAGCCTGCTGCTTTCTTCTGCCGATGAATTTTCCTACTGCCCCTTTGTGCTTTTTGGGGGAACAGAAGGCTGCGAGCGGCAGATGGCGGCCTTTGGCACGGCAGATATGGAAGAAGCCGCCTTTCCCATTGCCTGTGTGCGCATTGCACCCAAGCAGCAGAAGTTTGCCGATGCCCTGACCCACCGGGATTTTTTGGGTGCGGTGATGCACCTTGGCCTGGAACGGGAATGCGTGGGAGATATCTGCATCAAAGAAAACGTGGCCTATATGTTCTGTACCGAGACTATGGCCGATTACATTGCCCGCAATATTGACAGTGTGCGCCACACCGCCGTGCGCTGCGAGGTGACCGACGAAGTACCGGCCGAAATGCTCTTTACCCTGAAAGAACAGCTGGTGCAGGCCGCCAGCCCCCGCATTGATGCGGTGATCGCCAAGCTGTTCCGTCTTTCCCGGGAGGATTCCAACGTGCTGTTCCGCAGCAAAAAAGTGGCGGTAAACGCCAAAGTGAGCGAGAACAACAGCTACCAGCTGAAAGAGGGCGACACGGTTTCTGTTCGCGGCTACGGCAAGTTTATTTACGACGGGGTGGGTTCCCTCTCCAAAAAAGGAAAATCCAACTGCATTGTGCGGGTATATACAAGATAAAAAGAAAGACTGCTCTTGTTGGAGCAGTCTTTTTTTATGTGTTCGTTCAGTAATTTCAAATATATTGAATGCAATTAAGATGGCGGGGGGATTTTCTCAGCAATCCAGGTAACCGCACAGAACCAAAAGGGTGCTGAACACACCGTCCATATGGCTGCGCTCATAACCGTGACTGGCATAAACACCGGGCCCGATCAAACCGTGACGGATATCAAAGCCTGCCCGCAGGGTGGCTTCCACATCGGAGCCGTAGTGGGGATACACATCCACCGCGTAGTCCGCGCCGGTCTTTTTGGCCGATTCGATCAGCTTGCTTACCACCTGGTAGCTATAAGGGCCACCGGAGTCCTTGGCGCAAATGGAAACCTGACGCTCGGTGCAGTTCAGACCATTGCCCACGCAGCCCATATCCACGGAAATGGCTTCCGTGACACCTGCGGGCAGAGAGGCGGAGCCGCCATGGCCCACTTCCTCGTAGACAGTAATGTGCAGGTAGGTTTTACGCTTGAGGGTGATCTTTTGATCGGAGATGTAACGGGCAAGGCCGAACAGAATGCCCACGGAGAGCTTGTCATCCAGGAAGCGGCTCTTCAGGTAGCCGGAGGCGGTACGGTGGGTACGCGGGTCAAAACAGGCAATGTCGCCTACCTCTACACCCAAAGCGCGGGTATCCGCCGCGGATTTTACATTCTCGTCCAGCACCACTTCCATGGTGTCGAAGCTGCGCTTGGTGGCGCTGTAGTCGCTGTTGACGTGCACGGATGCGTTGCACAGCTGGAAGGTGCCTTCCAGCACATTGCCCCCACGGGTGTAGATGCGGACATTTTCCGCTTCCGCATTGTTGGCATTCATGCCGCCCAGGGGCGTCAGGCGCAGGTTGCCGCTGCCCTTAATCTCCGCTACCATACCGCCAAGAGTATCGGTGTGGGCGGCCAGCAGCAGGGCATCATCGTTATTCTCACCGCCTAAGTCTACCAGGACACCACCCTTGGTGGTGATGGTGGCTTCAAAACCCAGCGTTTGGAAGTTGTCGCGCAGCCACAGAGCGGCGCGGTCGGTATAACCGGTAGGGGAATCAATACTTAGCAGCTGCTCGGCCTGTTGCCAGGAAAAGTCAGCGTATTCTCTGGTGATCATTTGGAAAACCTCCTGATGATTTTTTATTATCATAGCACAGATCGGCCGATTGCACAACAGAAGAAAATGGGGAGAGCCGGGGCGATTGGTGCGGCGCATCGTTGAACGCCCCTGCTTGCGAATTTTCCTCTTACAGGTCCATATCAATGTACACCGGCGCGTGGTCGGAGAGGGGTGCGTAGTATTCCGGGGTGTACCGGGCGAAGCGGTGAATGGCGGTCACGTCGCCTTTCAGCAGAATATGGTCGATGGAATCTTCGAACACACCGGGAACCAGCGGGCCGTAGCCGGCGCCGCCGCATTCGTGCATGCCGCAGCTGTTTTCCGCTTCTTTTGCAAGGTGGTGGGTGTGGGCAAAGCCCCGGGCAAAGGCGGCCTGCAGCGCCGGGTGACTTACTTTGGAGTTGAGATCGCCCACCAGAATGGCGGGGCAGTTATATTTTTTCTGCAGTTCTTCCAGCTTATCCATGGCCAGGTTGATCTGATAGGCCCGGGCTTCATCGGAGCCGGCCTGGTACCAGGTAACATCGGCAGGGTTGCTGCTCTTCCACCACAGATGGGTGGTCATAAAGGCCAGCAGCTTGCCAGTAGCTTTTTCCCGCAGAACAGCGGCACACCAGGATTTGGTCTGCTGGTTGTTGAAGCTGCCTTCGTGGCCGGGGAATTCCTCGGAGTAAATGAAGAAATCGGCATCCAGCACTTCAAATTTATCCGTGCGGTACAGAATGGGCGTGTCCCGTCCCCACAGCAGGGTGTAGCGCAGGCCCCTGGCAAAAAGCTGCTGCTGCAGGCAGTCTGCCATTTCAAAAGAAACTTCCTGGCAGCCGATGAGATCGGGCTGCAGTTCCTCATACAATTTGGCAAAACCGGCGGTGCGCACGGCGGCGGAGCAATCGGCGCCCAGGGCGCGCCAGGTGTCAAGGTTTTGGTCGCATTTCCATTGGTTGTGGCTGACAATACGCATACAATGCCTCCTTATCTCTGCAGGGGCCCGCGGGCCAGAATCTTTTTAATGTTCAGCGCAAACACCGTGCCGCAGGTGATGGCGGCAATGAAGTCGGCGGCGCATTCCGCTACATAAATGCTGATGACATTGCCGGTAACCAGGGGGAAAATGATGGCAAAGGGCACCAGCAGAAATACCTTGCGCAGCAGGGCCATGAACAAAGAGATTTTTGCCTGGCCCAGGCCCATAAAGACATTCTGGCAGCCCATTTGAACACCGAACACCAGCATGCCCGCCACAAAGATGGGCATTACTTTTTTCACCAGTGCAACCAGCTCGGGGTCTGTGGTAAACATATTGGCGTACACGCCGGGGAACAGCATGGCCGAGAGGGTCATAATGAAAGAAACACCGGCGCACAAAGAAATGATGATGCGGTAGGTTTTGCGCACACGGTCCAGCTTGCCGGCGCCGAAGTTGTAGCTGATGACGGGCTGCACACCCTGGGTAAAGCCGGAGACCGGCACATGGATGAGCTGCATAATGCTCTGCAGAATGGTGAGGGAGCCCACATACAGGTCGCCGCCGTAGGTTTTCAGCCCTACGCTGAGGACGATGGAGATCAGGCTTTCGGTGCTCTGCATAATAAAGGGGGAAATGCCCAGAGCGAACACGCCGCCCAGCAGCCGCCAGTTGGGCTTAAAGAGAGCGGGATTGATGCGCAGGGATGCTTTTTTGGAGATCAGGAAGTACACGGTCCACACCGCGCTGGCAAACTGAGAGAGCACGGTGGCCCAGGCAGCACCGGAAACACCCATGTTAAAAACAAAAATGAAGAGGGGATCCAGCGCGATGTTGATGGCAGCACCAATGACCACGGAGAACATGGCAATTTTGGAATTGCCCTGGGCGGTGATGAAAGGATTGAGCCCCAGCACCAGCTGCACGAACAGAGTGCCGATGAGATAAACATTCAGATAGGCCTCTGCATAAGGGTAGGTGACATCGCTGCCGCCGATGGCATACAGAAGCGGCTTTTTAATGAGATAGAAGAGGACCATCAGCGCAGCGGAGATACAGCACAGCACCACAAAGCCGTTGGAAAGAATGGTCTCGGCCCGCTTTTTGTCGCCCTGGCCCAGGGCAATTGCCGCCAGGGGAGCGCCGCCCGCGCCGATGAGGGCGCTGAATGCGGAGATGATGAGGATGACCGGCATGGTGACACCTACGCCGGTAAGGGCCTGGGCGCCCACGCCTTCAATGTGGCCAATGTACATGCGGTCTACAATATTGTAGAGCAGGTTGATGATTTGTGCGATGAGGGTGGGGATGCCCAAGGAAAGCAGCAGCTTTGGAATGGAAGCTGTGCCCAGGCGTTCTTCGTTGGTGGCCATGTGAATAACTCCTTACTTTTTGATAATGCCGAACAGATAGCTGCGGGGCTTGGTGAGGGCTGCGGGGGAAAGGCCTGCGTTTTCGTCGTTGGTGGCAAGAATTTCATTCAGTTCCACAGGCCAGGTACTGCTTTCTGTATTTTCACGCAGAAGCAGCAGGTAATCGTTCTTTTTGCCGGTGATGCGGAAACCGGTAAGAGCATACCCGGTGGGGCAGGCGCCGATGGGTTCCACATCCGCAAAATCATCCCGGTATTCTTTAAACACGGCAGCGATCTTCTGCAGGCGGGCGGTGTCTTCTTCGTTCAGACCGGTCATTTCCATCCACACCAGGGGTTTGGCAGCCATCACACAGGCAAAGGCGTAGTCCATGTCGTAGTTGTCCGGGCCGAGAATGTCGTTGTATTTTTCTTTGTTGCGGCGCAGGTTCAGCACTTCAAACTGCATGCGCTCCGTGGGGAGATATCTGGAAAGCTGCCACAGGTTGCGCAGGGTGGCGTGGGGATAGTAGTTGCCCCAGTCGGTGTAGCGGTTTTCCACAAACAGGTCGCCCTTCTCCCGGTGGGGAAGATACCCCGGACGGCAGCCGGCGGTGATATCCATGTTGAACACGATCTCCCCGTGGCTCAGGTCGGTCAGTTCCTGCAGCATGGCAAAAAGATTTTTCTCTGCGGTGCGGTTGGGGGTGGCAATGCCATCCAGCTTAAAGTGGCGAATGCCGTATTCTTTATAGAATCCGTAGAGGGTTTCCACATCCAGCTTGTAACCGGCGTAGTTGTCGGCACCATCGGGAGAGAACCACAGACCGATGCCGATGCCCTTTTCTTTGGCGTAATCCACCACAGGCTGCAGCCCGCGGGGGAATTTCCCTTTGTTCACGGCCCAAAAGTCTTTATCTGCGGCGCGGTAACCGCCGTTCCACACGGTGCTCTTTTTCAGGGCAGAGTTGGCGGTGATGCCCTGCTGCCAGCCGTCGTCGATCTGCAGAATATCCACGCCGATCTCGGCAGCGCGGTCAATCTCCCGCAGGATGAATTCTTCGCAGATGCACTTGTCCTGGTTGCGGTCGCCCCAGGTGTTGGACATGATATACCGGGTGCCGGCGGGCAATGCGCTGCGGTACCAGGCGCGCAGCATGCGTTCACGGTCTGCGGTGGGACACAGGCCCAGCACGCAGGTGTAGGCCGGGGTCCATTCATCGGGGGAAACAGCAGCGGCATCCAGCCCCGGTGCGCACAGGTGAATGTTGGCGCAGGTCTCGCTCAGAAGGTCGGCACTGTCGGCGTTGTAGTGGGCCACCCGGCTGGGAGAAAGCTTTGCAGCAATGCATTCTTCCCCGGTGCTGTTGTCGCTGAACAGGAAAATCTGCCCGTTGTAAGTATCGTGGCCGCGGAAGTACATGGAACCATCCGTAATGCGGATCAGCGTATTGGTGTGGTCGGTCACATCCCGCAGGTCAAGGGCGCGCACATCCAGGCTGTGGCTGGCGCTGCCAAAGCTGTCGCCATAGCTGGCAGAAAAGCCCCGGCGCTGGGGTGTGGTCTCCACACCGGTGGCAAGGCCACCGGCAGAAGAGTTTCCGGTTTCGGGTAGGGTGCCTTTCACCCATAGGGTGCTTTCCACAAAAGGCAGGTTTTCCGGCATGGTGAATTCCCAGCGAAGGGAAAGGCTTTCCGTTTCCAGCAGCACGCCGTTTTCAAGGGCGCTTACCGCCGCACCGGAAAAATCTGTGCCGCAAAAAGAGAAAACCGGCTTGGTTCCGTCGGTGCTCCACACCGTGCGGCCGCTGTGCAGGGTGCTTTGCATGGGCACACCGTTTTCGAACCGGATGGTGCGGGTGAGCTTTTCGTTTTTTATGGTAAGAACATTGTTTTCAAATGTACAAAGCATAGTTTCCCTCCTGTTGATGGGTTTGGTTTCATTATAGCACATCCCGTGTTTTGTGCAAGCGGCAAAGAATCTTTTGTCCGTATACACTTGACATTTCTTTAAGAACCGCCTATAATATTTTAGAATTGCATACAGTCCGGCGCAGACGGGAAGAGTAAGCAGCGCACAGGTTTGCAGAGAGGGAACGGACGGTGAAAGTTCCCAGCCAACGCCCTGCCGAAAGTCGCCCCCGAGCCGCGGAAAGAAATTCCCACGGGAATGTAGAATCCGCCGTGTGTTCCTCGTTACGGAACGGCGTGCTGCCATCGTGCAGCGCCCCAAGAGCGGAAGTTTTTCCGAATTTAGGTGGTACCGCGGCTTTTTGTCGTCCTAAAGCATTGTGCTTTGGGGCGTTTTTATTTTTCGGGCTGTGCAGTAACCATACCAAATAAGACAAATGGACTTCGAAAGGGGGACAGGCGTTTTTACGCCATAGAAACATGAGCAGAGAACTTGCCAAAACCTATGACCCGCGCGAAGTGGAAGACCGCACCTATGACTTCTGGATGAAAGGCCGGTATTTCCACGCGGAAGTTGACCACAACAAAACACCCTATACCATCGTGATCCCGCCTCCGAACATCACCGGACAGCTGCACATGGGCCACGCTCTGGACAACACCATTCAGGATTCCATCATCCGTTTCCGCCGTATGCAGGGCTACAGCGCCCTGTGGCTGCCGGGCACGGACCATGCTTCCATCGCCACCGAGGCGAAGATCGTGGAAGCCATGCGCAAAGAAGGCATCACCAAGGAAGACCTGGGCCGCGACGGATTTTTGGAGCGCGCCTGGGAGTGGAAGCGCCAGTACGGCGGCCGCATCGTGTCTCAGCTGAAGAAGCTGGGCTCTTCCTGCGACTGGGAACGTGAGCGCTTTACCCTGGATGAAGGCTGCAACCGCGCCGTGAACCAGGTGTTCGTAAACCTCTACAACAAGGGTCTGATTTACCGCGGCAACCGCATGGTAAACTGGTGTCCCCACTGCAACACCTCCATTTCCGATGCCGAGGTGGAATACGAGCCGCAGAACGGCCATTTCTGGCACCTGCTGTACCCCGTAAAGGAGACCGGCGAATTCCTGGAACTGGCCACCACCCGTCCCGAGACCATGCTGGGCGATACCGCCGTGGCCATCAACCCGGAAGACCCCCGCTATGCT
>JAFYOA010000288.1 GCA_017547865.1 Clostridia bacterium | reverse complement strand
CCAATGATGGCAGAATAACTGGTGGTACCCAGCCCCCAGGTCAGGCAGTTCAGCAGCAGGGGGAAGCTGTATCGCCAAAAGTCTTTTTCCAGCCATGGAATGACCCGACCCAGCCCTTTGGGGTGTACACCAAAACGAATGGTAACCACAAGCGCCAGCGTCAGTTCAATGGTATGGGCAATCACCGTGGTAATGGCAGCGCCCCGGGCGCCCAATGCCGGGCAGCCAAACAGACCGAAGATGAACACGGCATTCAGAACCGTATCCAGTCCCAGCGAAAAAGAACTGATGGCAACGCTTTTTTTCGTGTTGCCGGTGGTTTTCATCACGCAAAGGCAGCACTGCGAAATACCGGTGATCAGGTAAGAGAAGGAAGCAATGCGAATGTATTCGCTGCCGATACGCACCAGTTCCGGTTCCTGCGTGTAAAAGCCGATCAGCTTTTCCGGAATGAACATGGCCGCCAGGAAAAACACGGCAGAGATGAACATGGCATAGCGCAGGATAAGCGCAAAAATGCGGCCTACGGTGGCTTTGTCGCCCTTGCCCCAATATTGGGCGGTCATCAGGGTTGCGCCGCTCACCAGGGCAGAGAGAAACATATTCTGAACGAACTGGATCTGCGCAGTGAGCGAAACGGCGGCCATGGCATCCTGGCTTACAAAGCCAAGCATGGCAGCATCGCCGGCGCTGACCGCAGAATGCACAAGATTCTGGAACGCAATGGGAAGCATCAGCTTTTTCAGCTGTGAAAAGAATACTTTGTTTTCGGTGGAAAGGATCAAAGCCATAGCGGTAACCTGCTTTGTAAAGTTTTCTCCATTATAGCAAGTGTTGGGGGAGAAAGCAATGCAGCGCGGTGTCTTTAAAAAAAAGAAAAACAGCTGCGCCCCGGCAGGAATCCCATTGGAATTGCGCTTGTATATATTGCGGCTGCATAATAAAATGACTCGAACAGATAGAGAAACTTGAATTTGTTTTAGGGTAAAACTCCAATTTCTCAAATCGAATAGATTACAAAAAACCGACCCGTGATCGTCATCATAGGCCGGTTTGATTTATTTACGGATTGATCCGTTTGCCCACCGCCCCACCGGGGTGGATGAGCAACGTGAATTTACAGTTTTCGTTCGGAACCCCTCCACGCGTGTGGGTTCCGAGGTGATGAATCAACATTTTTCTGTTTCTGCGTGTCCTCCTGCGCTTTTGAGAGTATATGGGATTTCGGTCGTTGCGACGACCGACTCGGGGACTCTGTCCCCAAGACCCCTGCAACTTTCGGGAAAGTTGACAAAGCTTTTACGCTGCGAGGCTGCATCGTTCCTTGTCACGGATTGATCCGTTTGCCCACCGCCCCGCCGGGGTGGATCAGTGCAAACTGCTCCAGCGTATAATTCTTTTCCTCCATCAATCCCATCATCAGGGCATCGAAAATAGAAATATTCGCCGCAAAGCTGGTGGTGGACATTACGTTGAATTCATCGCTTTCCGGGAAATCCGGCAGCAGCAGCACGGCGTCTGCCGCCTTTGCAAGCACAGAATCCGGTTTCTGCGTTACTGCAATGATGGCGGCGTTCTTCTTTTTGGCAATGTCCAGCATGGGCAGCAGCTCGTCTGTCTTGCCGCCCTTGGAGACAGCCACCAGCACATCACCGGGCTGCAGCACGCCCATGCCGCCGTGCAAGCCCTCCGAAGGCGCCACAAACTTCGCCGGACACTCAATACAGCAAAGGGAAAGGGCAAATTTCTTTGCCGCAAAACCGGAGGAACCGCAGGCAGTGGTCACCGTCATTCGGGCACCCGCCAAAAGATCAACGGCCTTTCGGTAGGCTTCTTCGTCCATGCATTCCAGCAGCAGTTCCAGGGCGCGAATATCATTTTCCACCGAGCGGCGCATCAGCGCAAAAACATTTTCTTTCATCGGCT
Organism: Clostridia bacterium; assembly: GCA_017547865.1. Next base: position 480 of record JAFYOA010000288.1, on the reverse strand, counting down.
CGCCTCCATATCCAGCAGGTCATACAGCCACAGCACAGAGTATCGGTCCTTCAGGTCTTTGCCCCAAAGAGTGCCGTCCGTGATTTTCTCCTGGCCGTACATTGCTTCAAAATCGTCCATCACAAAGCCAACATCCGTCAGCATTTCCGTAATTTCAGCCGCCGTGGGGCACTCGTTCAGAATAGCCACCACGTCGTCCCACTTTCCGGCGTACAGGGCGGCGGCATCCTGTTCGTAGCGCTTGGCTTCTGCCTGCAGGTTCCACACAGATTTCCACTCGCTTTTGTACACGCGCTTGTACTCTGCTGCTCGTTCTTCATCGGCAATGCTGCGGAACACCGGTGCCTTGATCTTCCGTACGGTCTCCCGCAGGCCGGCGGTCACCACAGTGGAATAACCTACATCGATGCCATGGACAAAATAGGGCTTGTCGTCGATGAGTCCTGTGATCTCAAAGAAGTGAGAAAGGTGATGCTCGCT
>JAFYOA010000287.1 GCA_017547865.1 Clostridia bacterium | reverse complement strand
CCCGCCTCGTTGGTGAACACACCCCGGGCCACGCCCTGCCGCAAAGCCGCCGCCACCGTGGCACCGGCCACGCCCCCAATGCAGGGCTCAAAGCCCAGGGCCGCTGCCGGTATGGCACACAATGCCGGTAAAATATACGCTCTTCCCCGCCACAGCACACCGGCGCACAAAAGCACAAACAGCACCCCCATGGCCGGCACCAGTTTTTCTGCCGTTTTGCCGGCAGAACTCATATTTTTCCCCGCAAAGGCCAGGGCAAATATCGCCAAAAAAGCCGCTGCCACGCCCCGGGGCAGTCCGCACACCGCCAAAGCATCTCCCGCTGCGTTGGCCTGGGCCATACCGCCCATGCCCAGCGCTGCCAGCACACATCCGCCGCAGGAAAACCGCACGCCCGTACGCAATCCTGCCGCCCGCAGGTACCCCAGCGGCCCCCGGCCCGGGTGCCGTGCCGCCAGGTAAGCCTCCGCATACGCAGTGCCCATACCCAACAGGCCGCACACCCACATCCAGAAGATCGCCCCGGGGCCGCCGGCAGAAAGCGCGCAGGCCACCCCCGCAATGTTCCCCACCCCAACGGAACCAGCCAAACCGGTAAGCAGCGCCCGCCGGGGAGAGAGCGTGCGGGGTGAAAGCACAACCGCATCTGCATCTTCCCGGTGCAGATGCCGCAGCCGCCCGGGCAGCACCACCCCCAGCGCCAGAACGATCACAACCATCGGCCACTGCCACATGCCCATCAACTCCTTTGGGCATTGTATGCACAAAATTCGCTGCGTATGCTTCCCCCGCAAGAGAAAAGCAGGTATAATAAGACCAAAAGGAGCGTGACCCATGGAAACCACACGATATTGCAGGCGCTGCCTGCTGAAAGACATAGACAAAGACGCCTACTTTGCCAATGTGTATGAATACATTGCTTCTTTGAGCGAGGATGTGCGCACCCCGCAGGAAGAATACGAAAAAAGGCTGGCACAGTGCAAAACCTGCGACAGCCTTATAAACGGTATGTGCAGCCAATGCGGCTGTTTTGTAGAAGTGCGTGCGGCCAAAAAGATCAGCCGCTGCGCGGGCACGCCCCGCCGGTGGTAATTACGCCGCAGGCGCCAGTGTAACGGTCGTGCCGTCACTGCGGGCGTGCAGAGTGCCTTCTGTATCGGTACGGTGCACCTCAATTCCCATCCAGGCCAGGGTCTGCAGCACGCTTTCGCTGGGGTGGCCGTAGTCGTTATTCTTACCGCAGGAAATAACCGCATGCTGCGGCGAACAGGCACTGAGGAACGCCGTGCCAGAGGAAGAATCGGAGCCATGGTGCCCCACCTTCAGCACATCGCAGTTCACATTCTGGCCGGATTGCAGCATTTTCCGCTCGCAGTCCGCCTCCGCATCGCCGGTAAAAAGAAACACCGTTTCGCCGTATTCCAGCCGCAGCACCACCGACCAGCTGTTCAGGTCATCCCAGGCATCTCCCCGCTGGGGCGAAAGCACGGTGAGTGCTGCGTTTTCTGTTTTATAAATCACCGTTCCCGCGGCCGCCTCCATATAAGGCAGTTCCTGCTGCAGCATCGTGTCCAGCAGATCTTCGTAGCTGGCAGTGGTGGGAATTTTCTCCGCCGGTACCGGAGGCATGTAAATGTCCGTGCAGGGAATGGCCTGCAGTACCTCTGCCGCCCCGCCGATGTGATCCGCATGGGGGTGGGTGAACACCGCAGCATCGATACGCCGCACACCCAGCGCCGCCAGCTTTTTCAGCAATGCTGTTTCGTCTCCCTGGTCACCGGCATCCACCAGCACGGTGTATACACCACCGTCCTCTTCGGGAATCCGGATCAGTGTGCAATCTGCCTGACCCACATCCAGGAAGTACACATCCAGCTCTGCCTGTCCCGGCGCGGGGGTGGGGGCCGGGGTCTTTTCCGGCAGGCCCAGCACCGCTTCCAGTTCGCCGGTGCTTTGCAGCGCAAACACAGCCGCGGCAAACAAGGCAACGATCGCCAGGATCTCCGCTGCCAGTTTTACTCTTTTTTTCGTCCACCGCCGGTGCTTGCGGCGGTAATTTCGTCTGGAAACCTTTTTGGCCATGCGGCCTCCTTCTTTTAAAAATCAAATCAATTAAAAATCAAAAGCGCAAGAGGTTTACCCTCCGCGCTTTTTCTCAGTTTTTGTCTTCTCCGTACAGGTTATACCGGAACAACCGGCTGGCGTCTTCCTCGTTGTCGCACATTACAAACGCTTCGGCGATTTTTCCGCCTTCGATCAAACGTGTAAGACCCACCAGCTGGCAAAGCTTGCTCTTCAGGTTCAGCTTGTCGCCTTCCGGTGTCATCAAAAACACGTCACCCTTGCATTCTTCCAACAAAGCAAGAAACGTGGGCACATCAATGTCATGCAGCTGCAGCACTTCATTCTGCGGCATAGGAATCCCTCCTTTCGTTCTCTATATTTGATTATAGCAACGGCCGGTACTTTTTGTCAATATGCGAAAGGTAACGGTAAATTCCTCCTGAACTGCGAAAAAAATAGGCGAAACACCGTTTTTCCAAAGCACACCGCGCAAAAAATTCCCGCCCCATTTTTCAGGAGCGGGAAGATGTTTTTGTTGATTATTTTTTGGCAGCGCCAATGGCCTTGTACTTTTTCTTCCAGTTGCCGCGTGCATACATAATCCAGGTGATCACCGCACCGGCCACCCAGGAGATCAGCATGGAGAGGAACATGACCTCGGGACGACCCACAGGGTAGGCTTCGCTGCGGGTAAGGAAGGCCATGAGATAGGCCAGCGGCACACGCAGCACCACGGTGGTGAAGATGGAGATGAACATGGGGGTCACGGTATCGCCGGCGCCGCGCATAATGCCGGTAAGCACCTGGGTAACGGCCACGGCCAGGTAGCCCACAGCCAGCAGGCGCAGCATACGCACAGAGAGATCCACCACTTCGGGGGTAGAGCTGAACATACGGGCAAGGCCCTCACCGAAGAGAACCAGAGCCAGCACCAGCACACCGCAGATACTCAGAGAAATGCGAAGACCGTGCTTGGCGGATTCGCTCACACGCTTCATGTTGCCGGCGCCGATGTTCTGACCCACATAGGTGGTCATGGCCACGCCCAGAGAGAAGTTGGGCATCATGGCAAAACCGTCCACACGCATAATCACAATGTTGGCGGCAATAAAGGTGGTGCCGAAGGAGTTGGCCAGAGCCTGCACAACCAGACCGGCGCAGGAGAACACAGCCTGGGTAAGACCGGAGGGTGCACCGACCTTGACAACGTGCTTGCACAGGTTCATGTCGGGCTTCACGATCAGGCCCATCTTCACATCCAGCACATTGCGCATCTTGCCAAGGCGAACCATGCACAGCACGCCGGAAACCATCTGAGCAATAACGGTAGCCAGAGAAACGCCGGGCACGCCCATGCCGAACACACCCACGAAGGTGATATCCAGCACGATGTTAATTACACAGCAGATCACCAGGTACACAAGGGGCATAATGGCATCGCCCAAACCGCGGAGGATACCGGAGCCCATATTATAGAAGGAGCAGCCGATAAAACCGGCCATGAAGATGAACAGATAGCCGGAAGCGCCATCCAGAATATGCTCGCCCAGAATCTCAGCGGGGGTATCCAGCAAAATCAGCATGGGGCGGGCAATCAGCATACCCAGCACGGTAACGGTGACGCCGGCCAGCACGGTGAGGAACAGAATGCTGCCCACAGCACGGGAAAGCTTTTCACGGTCTTTGGCACCGAATGCCTGGGAAACGATGATACCGGCACCGCCGGCCACGCCCATAAACAGGGACATCAACAGGTTCAGAATGGGGTTGGCGGCACCAACAGATGCCAGGGCGGTATCGCCGATGTAATGGCCCACCACAATGGCGTCCACGGTGTTGTACATCTGCTGGGCAAAGTTGCCGATCAGCAGCGGAATGGCGAACTTGATCAGTACGCTCGTGGGGTTGCCCACGGTCATATCCTGCGGACCGAACAAGCTCTTCAGGCTGAATTTGCTCATACTTTTCCTCCGTCTTTCGTTTAGTTAATCAGTTTACTATTCGTGAGCAGCATTCGCCCACGAAATTACTCGCAATCATAGGTATTATACACGATTCCATATTATATGACAATATGGTAGTTTACATAAATCTCATGTTAAAAATATAACTTTTTCGTAAGTTTAAACTTACAAAGCCAGTTGCCTCTTTGCCGGTTGGCTTAACGGTTATATTTGCACACAAACGCAAGAAAAAGCGGCCGCCTTTTGCAAAGCAGCCGCCGATACGCTTAGTATTTTCCCAGCCGCTTCACTTCCGCCACAATGGCTTTCATGTTTTCCAGCGAAACGCTGTTGGGAATGGAATGATCGGAAGAGAAGATAAAGCCGCCGTTTTCTTTCAGCACCGGCACTTTTTCCCGAATCTCTTCCAGGATCGCTTCGGTGTCGTTCCACTTCACGGCATTGATGCCGCCGCGCAGGGTCAGGCGGTCGCCGTAGGTCTTTTTAATGTACAGCGCATCCATACCTGCCTTTACTTCCAGCGGGTTCAGGCAGTCCACGCCGGTGGCCAGAATATCCGGCAGCAGGGTCATCACATCGCCGCAGGAATGCAGCTGCGCCACAATGCCGTGGTTGTGGGCCCAATCCACCGCCCGCTTGTGGAAAGGCTGCACCATTTCCCGGTACATGGCCGGGGAGAAAAACGTGGTGCCCTTGTATCCCATGTCATCGTACCAGAACAATTCATCAAATTTATAACCGGCATCCCACATACGGGAATAGAGGATCTCGCAGCGGTTGAGGTAGGTATCAAAAATATCCTGCACAAACTCCGGCTCTTCCATCATGGCGATCAGCGTATTTTCGGTGCCCATCATCCAGGAGTGGGTCACGTCAAAGCCGAACCAGAACACCGCGCGGATCCAGCGACCTTCCGCGCGCCATTTGGCGTAGTTGGCCTTCAGTTCATCCCACGGAATACGGTCGTCTTCCAGGGTCATCTGCTCTTTGGCGGCGGCCCAGGTCTCCGGGGTGGTAATGGTAAAATCCAAAAACTCCGGGGTAGAGTCTTCTTCTTTGAAGTGCTTCATCGTCACGCCCCATTTGGAGGTTTCGATGTAATAGCGGTCGGTCTCTTCCAGGCGTTTCACCGGCAGGCGGGGCGTAATATCAATGTTGATCACCGCCACTTTGTCGGCATCAAAATAATCCGTCCAATCCACACCGGCGGGCATACCCTCGCGGTGCCAGCGGCGAATGGTACCCGCCCACGGCTCATCGATGATCGGAATGCGGTCGGCTTCTTTATGTTCGTACATACGCTTAATGCGTTCCCAGGAATTCATAACAACAGCTCCTTTTTGGATTCTATGTTCACTATAACAGAAAAAAACACCGGGCGCAATTGTTTTTTCAGATTTGCCGCAACTTTGCGTTTCCGCTTCACTTCTCTGCGCAGGTATGCTACAATGGAGAAAACCACCACGGAGGTACTCCATGAAAATGCATGAAGGAGAACTGACTCTCTCCCGCGAAACGATACAGGCGCTGCTGGCTGCCCAGTGCCCGCAGTACGCCGCCCTGCCGCTCTCTGAAAAAGACTATGGCGGCACCATGAACCACATTTACCGCCTGGGCGAAGACAAGCTGCTGCGCCTGCCCCGTATGCCCGGCGACAAAACACTGGAAAAAGAGATCCGGTGGATCAACCATCTGCAGCCACAGTTTGAGGTGCGCTTCCCCGCCCCGCTGTTTGTGGGCGCCCCCACCGAAACATACCCCTGCGTGTGGGCTGTGTTTGATTGGATTCCCGGCACCCCCTGCGGCGAAATGACGACCGACGAAGAGATTTCCCTCGCCCGGGAACTGGCCGCTTTTGTGAACACACTCCACGCCCTGCCCGTGCCGGAAGAAGCGCCCCGCGCCGGCAGAAAGCCGCTTGCCGTTCTGTACGAAGAAACCAAACAGGCCATAGAAGAATGCCGGCCGTTCTACACCGAACCCGCCGAAGAAACAGCCGTGTGCGCGCTGTGGGAAGAGGCCATGCACATTCCCGTGTGGGATGGGCAGCGCCGGTTTATTCACGCCGATCTTCTCAAAACCAATATTCTGCAGGAAAACGGCCGCCTGCAGGCCATTCTTGATTTCGGCAGCGTAGGCGCCGGCGACCCGGCCATGGACCTGACCCCCGCGTGGACGGTGTTTGGCCCTGCGGGCCGTGCGGAATTCCGCTCGCTGCTCTCTTACGATGAAGCTTACTGGCAGCGTGCCCGAGCCTATGCCCTGCACCAGGCACTTCTCATCATCCCCTATTACGTCCACAGCTATCCGGAATTCACCGCCATGGCACTGAACACCGTACGGCAGATCCTGCAGGACACCGCAGAATAAACGATTCCCCCGAACAGCCGCAGGGCCGCCGGGGGAATTTTTTATGTTTTACGCTTCGTGTGCTGTGCGCAGGATCACTTCTGCCTGCATTTCGGGAGAAAGTTTTACAAAATAATCGCTGTAGCCGCCAATGCGCACCACCAGGTCTTTGTAAGCCTCCGGGGTCTTTTGAGCTTTCAGCAGGGTCTCCTGGTCCACCACGTTGATCTGCATTTCAAACCCGCCGCGGGCCATATAGGTCTTCACCAAATTGGCCATGGTGGCAATGGAATGAGGCCCCAGAGACTTTTTGGCAAACTTCATATTCACCGCCACGCCGCCGATCATCTTGTGGTGTTCCCACTTGGTGGAAGAGAGGATGGAGGCCGTGGGACCGTTGAGTTCTCTGCCCTGGCAGGGGCCGGAACCGTCGCCCAAGGGGAAGCCCGCCGGGCGGCCGTCCGGGGTGGCACCGGTCACTTTGCCGAACTGCTCGTGCTTCACCCAGCAGAATACACTGGGAATAAGCCGGCCGCTGGAGAACGGCAGGGTGTACTTTTCGCATTCCGCAATGATGTGGTCGGTGATCATGGCGAAATAGCGGTCCACTTCGTCGATGTCGTTGCCGTACTTGGCAATGCCGTTGAGCAGGCGCAGGCGCAGGGGCTCGCAGCCCTCAAAATTGCAGGCAAGTGCCGCCCGCAGTTCGTCCATGGTCAGCTCTTTTGTATCAAACACGCTGTGCTTCACCGCGTACAGCGAATCCACCAGGTTGGCCACGCCCACAAAACTGGGCATGATCCAGTTGTACCGGGCGCCGCCGCATTCAATATCCAGCCCGCGCTCCAGACAATCGTTTACAAGGCAGGAGAGCAGCGGATTCATGCAGTCGTTGGCTTTTTCCGCCCGCATGCGGTTATACGCTTCGTAGTTGGTGCGGATCCGCTCGTCCAAATGAGCCAGCACCGCAGCAAACAGCGCATCAAAATCTTCGTAGTCTTTGTCCAGCACATCCAGCAGCAGCTGGGGCATATTGGTATAGGGGCTGGCCACCCATACATTGGAAGAAGCCACCGGGGTGATCTCCACGCAGGTGGAATGAATGTAGCTGTGGGCTTCTTTTTCCGGCATGCCGTAACTCATCAGGCCGCGGGTAATGATGTCATCGTTGAAAATCGCCGGGTGCGAACGCCCATGGGAGAGAATTTCGCAGGCGGTTTCCAGGCAGGCGTCGGTCATGCCTTCGGTCCAGCACAGGCCCACGCCGGGGTACACCAGCCGAATGTCATCGATGACCTGCATGCACATATAGGTCAGTTCGTTTTCCACGATGTTGCCGTTTTCATCCCGGCCGCCCACCATGTAGCCGCAGGCCAGGCTGTTGGGCACGCGCATATCGATCTGAATGGCATAGCAATCCAGCAGCAGCTGGGCAAATTCTTTGGTAAGGGTGCCGTTTTTGCGGTCGCGCTCATAATAGGGCCACAGGTAGCGGTCCGGGTGGCCGGGCTGGAACAGCTGGTTATTGATGCGCAGGGGATTCAGCGACAGGCAGTGGGTGATAAAGTTCGCCGCCTGCACGGCTTCGTAAAAGCTCTCTGCCGGTTCTGCAGGCACTTTGCGGCAAATTTTTGCAATGTTCAGCAGTTCTTCCCGGCGAGCGGGGGCAGCGGTCTCTGCCTGCTTTTCTGCTTCGGCAGCGTAATTTTCCGCATGGGCGATCACCGCTTCCATGCAGCGCTTACAGGCCAGGTAGAACGGCTTCTTCTCTTCTTCGCAGGCGACAAGGTGGTCTTCCACCTGTGCAATGATGCCCCGCAGACCCTTTTCCAGCAGGAGCTCATAATCGATGGACATGTGGGAATCCTGGCCATAACGGCTGGCACCGCGGATCGCATCTGTTGCGGGCAGCAATTTCTCGTTCCACTCCGCCTGCTCTTCGGCCGTAAGGGTATTGATGCAGTTGCCGACGATCAGTTCGTCCTCCGGAATGGAAGGCGTAAGGCGGGAAAAAGCATAGTAAAAGGCTTCGGCATACTGTGCCGCCTTTGTTTCCATGGGGTGGGTGGTGTAATATGTATAAAAATGGTAGTAAAATTCATCCCGGCTGATCACCGGCTCCAGCGCTTTCAGGCGCAGACGTTCCACTCGTTCCATTGTTTCGGCCTCCTTTTTGGCTTTCAACCGTATTATAACGAAAAAGAAACGCAAGCGCAATCCCACAGCGAATTAAATTTCCAACCAAAAGTTGGAGGCGAAACGATTGCTTTTTTTCATATTTTCAGTTATATTTAGGCTACCAACCGGCAAAGGAGAATGGCTATGCTGCTCAGCCCTGTATACAACATAAAAGATAAAAAAGTTTGGGAAAATTTCATGCTGTATGAAGACGGATATTTTTATGCGTTTTTTGGCAGCGGAAAACGTGCCGAAGGGCAGGATATGAAAGGTCTGCGGGCCACCGCGCTGGATATTTACCGCTCGGCAGACGGTGTTCACTTTGAACGGCTGGCGGAGTTTGCCAACCCTGTACCCGGAGCGCACGCCGGTTTTTGCGTAAAAAAGATCGGAACGTATTTCTATTACTACCCCACCTGCTCCAATCCGCAGCAGGGTGTGCATTTTAAAATTTACCGCACCGTGGATTTTAAAGAGTGGGAATACATGGGCGCTTCTTACGATGTGCTGCCGGACCGCAGCATTTACCGGGAACGCTGGGATGAAATGGTCATTCTTGACGATGCAGATGCCGATGGGAACCCTGTTTACTATGGTTATATTTCCTCCGAACCCCGGGATGAGATCAGCGAACCCGGCCCGGGCATGCTGCGCAGTTACGACGGCCTGCATTGGGAGATCTTAAAACCGGCCGTGATCGAATGGGGCGAGATCCCCTCGCAGCACATGGAGATGAATTTCATCGAAAAAATCGATGGAGACTACTATCTCTCCATGACCGGGCGCCTGTACATGGACAGCTACGGCTATTCCATGTATACCTTTGTGGGCAAAAGCCCCTTCGGTCCGTTTTATCCTTCGCTGGAAAAATTCCGCATGACCGGCAACAGCCGGCGGGATATCACCTGGCTTGGCCACACCTGCCGCCGGGGAGAAGACCTGCTGCTCACCCAATGGCTGAGCCACGACCACCTGCCGGAGATCCCTTCCCGCAATTTTGCCATTGCCCCGCTGAAACGTGTGCTGTGCGAAAACAAACAGCTGCGGCTGGGCTATTGGGAAGAAAACGAAAAACTGTTTGACCGCACCGAGCCGCTGCAGCTTTCTCTTTCGGAAGCACATCCCCACCCCGGCGTACGAAACGAACGAGATGCCGTGGAGCAGACCGGCGAAAACACCTACCATATTTCCGCCTCCCGGGACGGCGTTTTGCTGCTGAGCGCACCTGTACTGGAGCGCGAACGCGGGCTGCTGCTGGAAGGCTCGTTTATCTGCAAAGAAAACCGCACCAAAATCGCCACCCACCACCACGCGGGCGGTGTTGGCTTCTATTTTGAAGGCACACCCGGCGAAGGGGCGATGATGTACGCCGACACATTGGGCGTGACCCGCAGCGGGCTTTTCCGGTATGCCGACCGCAAAATCACAGAAAAAGACATTTACCGGCACGCCGGCCACGCACTGGCCACCGGGCGCACCGGCGCACTGCGCGGCACAGCGGAATTTGACTACGAAGACACCGTAGGCCCCTATGGTCACGCCGCGTATGCCGGCATTCGCCATGGGCGCCGCCACACGTTTAAGCTTTTGGCCCGTTTGGATTACTTTGAGCTGTACATTGACGGCCTGTATGTGCAGACGTACCTGCTGCCGGAAACCACGACCGGCCGGGTGGGCTTTTATGTCAGCGATGGCGTGTGCGATGTGGAGATCAACGGTTTTCGCTTTGCAAAAACAGAGTGACCAAACCCTTTGAAAACGCTTGCGAAACCACGCAAAGTGTGTTACAGTGATGACAGAACTTATCATTTGAGGTGAGTGCGTTTATGGATTTGCATGCATTGTTTGTATCTGTGGAAGAGCCCTACGCTGCCGGTCTTTTTGAGTACCCGGACCGTGCTCCGCTGGTGCGCTATGCCAATGCCCAGCGTCGCTATTTTGAGGAAGCCGCCCTGACCCCCTACGACGGCGGACGCCTGTACCCCTGCGGGGAGAATATCCGCAGAAACGCAGGCACGGCCCACATTGCCGTGCGGCCGGATTATTCCTTTACCTATGCCGCCAACTGGCAGATGCTGCGCGAAAAAACAGAGGAAGGCCACGCCGCCATGGCCGCGGAGACCGCAAAAGTCACCGCCCTGGATACGCCCCACCTGGTGGGCGGCAACGGCTACACCCATTGCTTTATCAATTATAAAAGAATTCTGGCCGAAGGCCTTGCCGGCTACCGCGCCCGGGTCACCGCTTTGCCCGAAGGTGACTTCCGCGAAGCCATGCTGATTCTGCTGGACGGCATTGAAACCTACCGCCGCCGCTGTGTGGCACACCTGCGGGAAGTGAATGCCCCCGCCGACCTGATCGAGGCACTGGAATACGTGCCCGAACACTCCCCCCGAAACATTTACGAAGCCCTGGTGGCGTGGAACTTTGTGTTCTACGTGGATGGCTGCGATGATATCGGCGCGCTGGACCGCAACCTGGTGCCGTATTTTAACGGCGAAGATATCGTGGAGCTCATTCGGGAGCTGTTCAGCCATGTGGATGCCAACGACGGTTGGTCCGGCCCCCTTGGCCCGAACTACAACGAGATCACCAGACAGTGCATCCGCGCCATTCAGAACGGCCGCCGTCCCAACCTGCAGCTGCTTGTCAAACCGGATATGCCGGATGATATCTGGCAGGAAGTGTATGCTTCTCTGGGTACCAGCTGCGGCCAGCCTGCCCTGTACAACTACGAACAGTACATGGCCCGCCTGCGTTCTCTTATGCCCGAAATCCCCGAAGCGGACTGGTCCCGCCTTGCCTTTGGCGGCTGCACCGAGACCATGCTGGAAGGCATTTCCGCCGTTGGTTCTGATGACGCCGGCATCAACACCGCTTTGATTTTCGACGGCTATATGCGCGAACACCTGGCAGAATGCAGCGATTTTGAGTCTTTTTTCACCGGCCTTACCGCGCAGATCTGCAAGGTCATTGTGGAAACGATGGATCTTCTCAACGAATACCGCCGCACCCGTGCACTGTACCGTCCCCAGCCCATTCACACCCTGTTTGTAGATGACTGCATTGACAAGCAGCGGGATTTCAACGACGACGGCGCACGGTACTATTGGAGCGTCATCAACGTGGCGGGTCTGATCAACGTAATCGATTCGCTTTCGGTCATCCGCACGCTGGTGTACGAGAAAAACCGCTACACCGCTGCCGAGCTGATTGAAAAAATGGACACCCGCGACCCGGTTTTCCTGGCAGAAGCGCGCACCTGCCCTTGCTACGGTGTGGACGATGACCGCGCCGACCTGCTGGGCGCACGGCTGGCAAAGATCATCTTCGATGCTTTTGACGAGCGTACCTGCTACCCCCGCGGCCGTTTCTTCCCCGTGGCCAATCAGTTCACCACCTATGTGGGCGCCGGCATGGGCGTTGGTGCCACCCCCGATGGCCGTTGCTGCGGTGCTCCCCTGTGCGATTCCATGGGCGCCATTCACGGCAACGACATCAAAGGCCCCACCGCGCTGCTGAATTCCGTGGCAAAACTGCCGCTGAACCGCGTGATCGGCACGCCGATTCTGAACATGCGCATGAAGAAAGAGCACCTTTCCACCATGCTGAAACCTTTGGTCAGCGGGTTCTTCGAAAAAGGCGGCATGCAGCTGCAGATCAGCTGCATCTCCAGAGAAGAGATTCTGGACGCCATGGCAAACCCGGATGCCCACCGCAACCTGGTGGTGCGTATCGGCGGCTACAGCGAATATTTCAACCGCCTCTCCCCCGCATTGAAACAAAGCGTGCTGGAACGCACAGAGTACTAAGTAAAAACAGCATCTAACAGGCGTACTATAAATAACACAACAAACGGAGGCACCGTATGAGTTCCACTCACAAATTCCCCGCCGGCGTGGTGTTCTTCCCCGAACACCCTTCAGACGAAAAGACCAGAATAATTCAGACCACCCCTTCTCCCATGCTGGAAGGACAGACTGCACCCCTGGAAGCCGCCGATTTGCTTGCCGCCTTTGAAAAAGACCCCCACGGCAGCCTGAAGATCTACGAAGACAAACGCTTCGACGTGACCGGCGTGGCCATCGCGGTCATGCGGGATATCCACAATCTTCCCACCGTCCGGCTTTCTGATACAGAAGACGGCCGCTGCTGCGCCCACTGTATTTTCCCCACCGATGACGTGCTGCAGCAGGTTTCTGTGGGCGACCGTGTGGTGATTCGCGCCAATTATTTGGTGCTCAGCAATGTTTCCGGCATTGTCATGAAGTTCAGCGAACTTCTTTCCGTTGAAAAATAACCGAAATGCAAAACGCCGCAGGCCAAAAGCTTGCGGCATTTTTATATAACACAAAAAACAGCCGCCCTCGTAAAGAGAGCGGCTGCGATTATGCAGTAATGCAATTAGGCGAGTTCAGCGAAGTACTTGATGGT
>JAFYOA010000286.1 GCA_017547865.1 Clostridia bacterium | reverse complement strand
GCAGCTGTTTAATATTCTTGTGGGCGCCATGTCTTTTGTCGGGCCGCGTCCGGCGCTGTGGAACCAGTATGATCTGCTGGAAGAAAGAGATAAATACGGCGCAAACGATGTGGTTCCCGGCCTGACCGGTTGGGCTCAGATCAATGGTCGTGATGAGTTGGAGATTCCAGTCAAGGCCGCTTTTGATGGCGAATATGTAAAAAAACTCAGCTTTATTTTTGATTGCCGGTGCTTTTTCGGAACATTCCTGGCTGTTTTTCGCGGTGATGGTGTTGTTGAAGGCGGCACCGGTGCTATGAAAAAGTGATTCTCTTTAAAAAAATTGACTCTGCCGTTTTATCAGCGGCAGAGTTTTTATTTTAAAACAGAACGAAGAATATGTTTTTTGAGTCAGCTATGTAATACCAAGGCGGTAAACTGCGGCCTTGTTTTTTTCTTTGTGCTGTTGTACAATGGTGACAAAGGAGCGATGAGTATGAAAAAGACCTGTAGCCTTTGCCGGCATTGTATGGCCGATGAACGTGCCACCGATTACCGGCGGGATGATTTTTATTTTTGTAAAATAAAGGGACCGTTTTTCAGCCGCAATTACCGGCTGCACGAGGGAACCCGCATATCTCCACAGGACCCGGCCTGCGAACATTTTGAAAAGAAGCCGACTTTCGCTGCCGTTGTGGTGGCGGCCGGCAGTTCTTCCCGCATGGGCGCGGGTAAATCTAAGCTTTTGCTTGAAATATTGGGCGAGCCCGTTCTGGCGCATACGCTGAAAGCCTTTGATAAAACGCCGTTGATCGAACGGCTGGTGCTGGTGGCACGAGAAGAGGAACGAGAGCAGTTTATTCCGCTGCTGATCCGGCATTTCCACAAGCCCTATTGCATTGTCTGCGGCGGTGCCACGAGGCAGCAGTCTGTGTTGAATGGAATTGAAGCCGTGAAAGAAGCCGATTATTATGTGATCCACGATGGCGCCCGCCCGCTGGTAACACCGGAGGAGATTGCCGCTGTGTGTGAAGATGCTGTGCGCAATGGCGCCGCTACGCTGGCTGTGCCCTCCAAAGATACCTGTAAACTGGCGGATGCCGATGGTTTTGTGACCGGTACGCCGGATCGCAGTGCTTTGTGGGCCGTGCAGACCCCGCAGGTATTTGAGGCAGCGCAGTACCTTGCAGCCAGCGAACGCAGCCGTGCAGAAGGTGAAGATTTCACCGATGATTGCCAGCTGATCGAGTACAACGGCGGCCGGGTGCACCTTTGCCGCGGCAGTTATGAAAATCTGAAGATCACTACGCCGGAAGATCTGGTTCTGGCAGAAGCGATCCTTTCGAAACGAACGGAGGAGAACAAATGAGAATCGGTCACGGATACGATGTGCACCGCCTGGTGGAGGAAAGAAAACTGATCCTCGGCGGGGTGGAGATTCCTTATAAGAAAGGCTTGCTGGGCCATTCCGATGCGGATGTGCTTCTGCATGCCATCAGCGATGCCCTGCTTGGCGCGGCGGCTATGGGTGATATCGGCGGGATGTTCCCGGACAACGACCCGAAATACAGCGGGGCAGACAGCTGGCTGCTTCTGCAGCAAGTCGTTGCTGCTATTGGGGTCCGTGGGTACCGTGTTGGAAACATTGATGCCACGGTCATTGCCCAGGCACCAAAATTGAAACCGTATATTCCCGCCATGCGCCAGCGCATCGCCGATGCCTGCGGTGTGGATGTGGATGACATCAGCGTGAAAGCCACAACGGAAGAAAAGCTTGGTTTTACCGGCACGGGAGAGGGAATTGCGGCTCACGCTGTATGTTTGATTGAAAAGAACGTATGAGCGCTCTGAAAAAAGAAGAGATCCTGCAGTATATTTTGTGTGCACAGCACATCACCGCTCCGGCAGAAAAACTGCAGGTATGCCGGGATTTGAACGGATTGCAGGCACAGTATGTTTCCAATGCCCGGCATGCGCTGCAAATCCGCTGCAGTGAAGTACTCCCTGAAAACAATTGGGGAGACGGCCTGGTAAAAAGCTGGACCATTCGTGGCACGATGCATGTGTTTTGCGAAGACGATTTGCCGTTGTTCCTGCACAAAGGGCGTGCGAATGCATTGCGCGATGTGGACCGCTGGGTGGATGATGCGTGTATTTCCGCCGAACGGAAGCGATGGTTTGCTGAAAAAATACTGGAATGGATCGCCGAAGGAATCGAGACCCGGGAAGATCTGAAAGTCGCTTGTTTTTCCGCCGGCATGACAGGAACAGAAGCGGAAAGTGTGTTCAACAGTTGGGGCGGTACTCTTCGCGCGCTGGCCGAAGAGGGGAGAATTGCTTATATTGCCCAGGAAAAGAAAGCGTTCCGGTGTTGCAAGCCTTTTGTGCCTATGCCGAAAGAAGAGGCTGAATTGGAGCTTATAAGGCGGTATTTTTTCCATTACGGGCCGGCAACACTGCGAGATGCCGCTTATTATTTTGGCGCTCCACAGACTGTTTTAAAGCAGCGTATGCGAAAATTGCCGTTAATTGAACTCTTCGATGGCGAACAGAATCGTTACTGTTTGGAATCTTTCTTGCCGTCCGATCTGCCCGATATTCCTTCGTGCGTGTTTTTGGCGGGATTCGACCCGCTTCTGCTTGGTTACCGCAAAGAGAACAGCCTGTTTTTGCCCCAAGAATATCTCCGCGCGGTGTTCAATCTGACCGGAATCGTATTTCCCACGGTGATGCTCCAAGGGAGAATCAAGGCAAAATGGAAACTGAGCGGGCAAAAGCTGCTGATTACGCCCTTTGAAACGCTGAACACTTTGGAAAAAAGGCTGGTTGCGGATACCGCGGAGCGTACATTTGGCGAACTGCGGCAAATAACCTGGGTAGAATAACAATCCTCCGGAAGCATGAGAAGAATAAATAATTACAATCGGTTCGGTGAAAGTTATACACAGATCGAAGAAT
>JAFYOA010000285.1 GCA_017547865.1 Clostridia bacterium | reverse complement strand
TAACTTTGCTGATTCCGGTAAGGACAACAACGTGAACTTCCTCGAGTATCGTATGCTGCCCGTTATGTCCTCCGCTAACCACGAAGGTACTTCTGCCTATGGCGCTTATGAAGCTACCTGCGGCTGGTCTGTTTCTACCGACGCTGAAGATCCCGCTTTCATGGCCTACATGGGCGACTACTTCCTGGGCTTCAAGGAATCCATCGCTGTTCGTTTCGGTGCTGAAGAAATTGACTGGACCACCGATCCCACCTACTGCGCAGACTGGTATGCTACCCATACTGCTCTGATCGAAGGTGCTGGTTACGAACAGGTGAAGGAAGACTACAACGCTTGGGTTGTTAAGACCAACACCATCTGGTCCGACAACACCAACCACTTCTGGCACAACATCCAGCCTCGTTACATGGACATCGAAACCTTCTCCTATCACTGGGGCACTTGGACCGATCCGGAAACCTTCCAGTACTACTATGGTAACACTCTGGGCGACACCTCTCTGGCTTACTACTCCGAGGCTCACCCGCAGTACTACCTGCCCACTCTGAGCTACCTGCCCGAAGAACAGGATCAGATCACTGATATCCAGATTCTGTGGGCCGAACTGGTCATGGAGTGGACCATGAACTTCATCACCGGCGCTCTGGATCCCAACGACGACGCTGCTTGGCAGTCCTATGTCGATGAGATGAACAACCAGGGTCTGGAGACCTATCTGGAAATTGCTCAGACCGCTTACGAGCATACTGTTTACTATCAGTCCAATTTTGCCTAATCGGTAATTGAACGGAAGTAAGTTTCCAAACTAAAATTTAAGAGTCGGGAATACTCTATGCGATCGGGCGGCAGTTACTGTCGCCCGATTTGCTTTAAACACCGAAGGAACCTTGGTTCTTCCGGTGTTTTCTTTTTGTGCGGTACTTGCGGTTCGCCGTTCCCCATGCTATACTGAACCTAGCTGAATATATAGGAGGAGTTATATGCGTAATTATATTCCCGCCCTGCACAAAGTGAATAACCCCAACGGCCCCACCCTTTGCTATGCAGAGGGCTCCGGCGTTTCTCTGCTGGAAAAAGACGGGCTGTTCTTTAAAGACCTGGCCAAAGATGGCGAACTGCACCCCTACGAGGACTGGCGCCTGCCTGCCGAAGAGCGTGCCAAAGACCTGGCCGCCCGCATGACGGTGGAACAGATTGCCGGCTTGATGCTGTACAGTTCCCACCAGGCGGTGCCCGGCAACAGCCGCGGCCCCTTTGGCAAAACCACCTACGGCGGCAAGGTGCTGGAAGAGAGCGGTGCCCCCTCCTATGCCATGAGCGACCAGCAGGAGGAATTTCTGCGGGATAATTTTGTGCGCCATGTGCTGGTGACCTCGGTGGATTCTTCTGCCCACGGCGCCATGTGGAACAACAACCTGCAGGCCTGCGCCGAAGCGCTGCCCCTGGGCATCCCGGTGAATATTTCTTCCGACCCCCGCCACGGCACCAGCGTTACCTTTGAATTCAATGCGGGCGCCGGCGGCGATATTTCGCACTGGCCGGAACCGTTGGGTTTGGCGGCTTCTTTCAGCCCCGATTTGGTGAAGAAGTTCGGCGAGATTGCTTCCAAAGAATACCGCGCGCTGGGCATCAGCACGGCACTTTCTCCCCAGGTGGATATGGCCACTGAGCCCCGATGGAGTCGTTTTGACGGAACCTTTGGCGAGGGCCCGCAGCTGAGCGCCGACATTGCCCGCGCCTACTGCGATGGCTTCCAGACCTCCACCGGCGAAAAGGAGATTGCCGGCGGCTGGGGCTACGAAAGCGTAAACGCCATGGTAAAGCACTGGCCCGGCGGTGGTTCCGGTGAAGCCGGACGCGATGCCCACTTTGGCAGCGGCAAATACGCTGTGTACCCGGGCAATAATTTTAAAGAACATCTCGTGCCTTTTGTTGAGGGCGCGTTTAAGCTGGACGGCGAGACCAAAAAGGCCGCCGCTGTTATGCCTTACTATACCATTTCTTACGGACAGGATACCGTGAACGGGGAGAATGTGGGCAACAGCTACAGCAAGTATATAATCACCGATTTGCTGCGCAACGAATATAACTACGACGAAGTGGTGTGCACAGACTGGGCCATTACCCCCGATGAAGGCCCGCTGGGGCTGTTCTTTGGCGGCAAATGCTGGGGCGTGGAACACCTGACCCAGGGCGAGCGCTGCTATAAGATCATTGAAGCCGGCGCGGACCAGTTTGGCGGCCTGAACACCAAGGCTCCTGTGCTGGAAGCCTACGAGCTGGGTGTGAAAGACCATGGCGAAGCTTATATGCGCGCCCGGTTTGAAAAATCTGCCGAGCGTTTGCTGAAGAATATTTTCCGCACCGGCCTGTTTGAAAATCCGTACCTGAATGCCGAGGAGACCGCCGCTCTGGTGGGCTGCCCGGAATTCATGGAAGCGGGCTTCGATGCCCAGCGGAAGTCTGTGGTTATGCTGAAGAACAAGGCAAACGTGCTGCCTCTGCCGCAGAAGGCCAAGCTGTATATTCCCAAAACCCACATGCCTGCCATTACCAACTGGCGCGGCGAAACCACCACCGAGGGCTGGGTGGATGCCGTGAATATGGAGCTTGTGCGCCATTACTTTGACGTGACAGAAGACCCTGCCGAGGCCGATGCCGCGGTGTGCTTCATCCATTCCCCGGATACGCTGATTTCCACCATGCGCTGCGGCTACAGCGAAGAAGACCGCAAGAATGGCGGCAATGGCTATATCCCGATCTCGCTGCAGTATCGTCCGTATACTGCCAAAAAAGCCCGCGAAGTGAGCCTGGCCGGTGGTGACCCGCTGGATGTGAGCAACAACCGCACGTATAAAGATAAGACCGTGACCGTTTGCAACGAAACCGAACTGGATGCCGTGCTGGAAACCCGCAAACAGATGGGGAATAAGCCGGTAATCGTTTGCGTGCAGACCGGCGGCCCGCTGGTGGTGAATGAATTTGAGCCTGCCGCCGATGCGGTGCTGGTGCAGTTTGGCACCCTTACCCAGGCGGTGATGGAGATTCTCAGCGGTCAAACGGAGCCCTCTGCTCTGCTGCCCATGCAGCTGCCCGCCAATATGGATACCGTGGAAGAGCAGCAAGAAGATGTGCCTTACGACCTGGAATGCCATGTGGATACGGAAGGCAATACCTATGATTTTGCCTACGGTATGAACTGGAGCGGCGTGATTGACGATGAGCGCACTGCCAAGTACCGTGCCCCCAGCCGCAAAAAATAAACTGCAATAAAAAAACGGCCGAACAGATTTGCTCTGTTTGGCCGCTTTTGTTTTTATGAAAAAATTATTCGTAGTACCGCACGCTGGCAATCACTTTGCCGAGAATGGAAACATCGGTGACGAGAATGGGCTCGAAATCGCTGTTTTCCGGCTGCAGGCGAATGCACTCCGGCTCGCGGAAGAAGCGTTTTACGGTGGCTTCGTCTTCAATCAGTGCCACCACAATGTCGCCGTTGTCGGCAGTGGGGGTGCGCTCGGCAATCACATAGTCGCCGTCCAAAATGCCGGCGTCTTTCATAGAAAGACCACAGACGTGCAGGGCGAACAGGTCTTTGCCCGGCTTTTCCGGGTAAGGAATGGTGCCTTCAATGTCCTCAAAGGCGAGGATGGGCAGACCGGCGGTGACTTTGCCGAGGATCGGCACGCTGGTCATACGCTCGCGGCTGTTGCCGGCCACATGAATGGCGCGGTTCAGGCCGGCATCGCGGGAGATGTAGCCGTTTTCTTCCAGCATTTTAAGATGGGCGTGCACGGTGGATGTGGAGCGCAGACCGGTAGCGGCGCAAATCTCACGCACAGAGGGCGGCAGACCGTCCCGGGCACGATCCTTCAGGAATTCCAGAATCTTTGTCTGACTAGCAGAAAGCTTTTTCATAATCGGCCTCCATTTTTCTGTATTCAAAATAAACGAGATGTTTCATAAATTGTAAAAGTTTCGCCGGCCTTTTCAAAGGCCGTAGGGTGTCGGGATGAAGTCCTGACCCGTCCGTCGCAACGGGCGGAATTCCTTTTCTGAGAAGCGCTCGAAAGGAGTGAATTGGTTGCAGGATTTCTATGGCATTAACCCACGCAGCAAAAATCCTTGCTTGCAAGGGGGCTTTTTGCGAGGCCGGCAATAGGCAGCGCGTCGGTAGACGCGGGGTACGAAGTCCCGAAATCCTGGTTACAGGATTTCTATGCCAGTAACCCAAGAAGCAAAAATCCTTGCTTGCAAGGGGATTTTTGCGAGGCCGGCAATAGGCAGCGCGTCGGTAGACGCGGGGGACGAAGTCCCGAAATCCTGGTTACAGGATTTCTATGCCTATTATAACATATGTTCGATTAATATGCAAACGTTTGTTTGATTTTATTTTGTCTTTTTTCAGAAAATGTGGTTTTTGCCTTGCAAAGGTGTGGTACCCCTGCTATAATGACCGTGAAAGCGGCAGCGCCGCCTTGAATATTGCCCTGTAAGGAGCGTTTGGTATGGACGAGATTAAAATTCTGCTTCCCAAAACCCTATATATCCTGCGGGATAAACCTAACCAAAGTATTAAAACCGATGCGGAAGAGTATAATATTTATTTCCGCAATATTCTTTTCCCTTATTTGCCGGAATACGACGTGGTGGTGAATTGTGCCTACGGCCGCAATTAC
>JAFYOA010000284.1 GCA_017547865.1 Clostridia bacterium | reverse complement strand
GCTGCATAAAAAGGAGGATTTGTTGTGATTGAAAACAAAACGGAATACACATTTGCCGCATATAAAACCTTTCATCACTTCTTTATGTTCCGTCGCCGGCTGTGGTGGTGGATCATTGTGCTTGTGTGCGAAGTGCTGGGCCTGGGCCTCGTTCTGTTTGGCTTTTTCCTGCATGGCGGGGTGGAGTTCGATCCCGTTCTGACGGCAGCTTTGTTCGTGATGGTGTTCCTGCTGGTGTTTTCCTGGTTTGTGTATCCCCGGCTGGGGTACCGCTCTTACAGCAAGGGTGTGGCACAGCACTATCGGTTTGAGGAAGACCGGGTGGCCATCACCACCACCGGGCAGGATCTTTCTGCCGAGCAAAGCCTGCAGTACACCGGTCTGTACCGCGTGTGCGAAACAAAAGGATATTTTTATCTGTTTCTTTCGTCTCGGCAGGCGTTGATTGTGAATAAAAATGGATTTGAAGATCCGGATAATGTCTCTCTGCTGCGGCAATGGCTGCAGCACTGGGTGAAAAAATATAAGTTCTATATTTGAGGAGGAAATGGGCATGTTTGAAAATTTGCCGAAGAAAGCTTTTAATGTTCTGGGTATGGGCGAGGTTATGCTGCGCTTGTCTCCTGAAGGAAAGGAACGTATCTCTCAGAGCGAAACCTTTGATAAAATGGCCGGTGGCTCTGAACTGAACGTGGCCGCGGGTATCTCTCAGCTGGGCCTGCGCACCGGTGTGATCACCAAGCTGCCGGATAACGAGATCGGCCGCTTTGTGAAGAACAAGATCCGCTATTCCGGCATCAGCGATGACTACATTGTGTTTGATAAGAGCCCGGAAAAGCGTCTGGGTGTGTACTATTACGAAAGAGGTGCTTATCCCCGTGTTTCTGTGGTGGTGTACGACCGCGCCCATTCTTCTTTCACCACCCTGAACCGCCACGAGCTGGAGGACAATGTGTATGGCAGCACCAACGTGTTCCATGTCAGCGGCATTACGCTGGCTCTCAGCGAGTCTCTGCGTAAAAACGTATACGAGATGGTGGACCGCTTCAAGGCCCAGGGTGCCATGATTTCGTTCGACGTGAACTACCGTGCCGGCCTGTGGGATGAGCCCACCGCCAAGCGTGAAATTTTGTCTCTGCTGCCCAAGCTGGATATTCTCTTCGTTTCGGAAGAAACCCTGCGCCGCATGTTTGGCCAGGAAGGCGAACTGAGGGAAATTCATCGCCGCTTTGCGGAGCAGTTCCCCAATCTCAAGCTGATCATCAGCACCATGCGCACCGCCACCACCCCCACCCGTCACACCTTTACTTCTTTGGCGTACGATTGCGAAGCCAAGCGTCACTTTGCAGAAGAGCCCTACCGTGATATTGAAGTGGTGGACCGTATTGGCAGCGGCGATGCCTACGTGGCCGGCGCTCTGTTTGGTATTTTGAAGTACAACGACATTGAGCACGCGGTGAAATTCGGCAATGCCATGGCCGCGGTGAAAAACACCATTGCCGGTGATATGACGGTGTGCAGCTTTGAAGATATTAACCGCGTGATCAAAGCACACGACGGCAGCGGCGACCGCAGCGAAATGGTGCGCTGATTTTATGGCAAAAGAATTGACACCCGCCCAGCAGGCGCGGCGCAGCCTTTCCAAAACATACCGCAAAAGCATTTGGAACCCCTTTGTGCAGGCAATGAAAAACTACCAGCTGGTCTCTCCCGGAGACCGGGTGGCGGTGTGTATTTCCGGCGGAAAAGATTCCATGCTGCTGGCGGTGCTGATGGAAATGCTGCAGAAATACAGCGATTTTCCCTTTGAGGTGGTGAACATCTCCATGGACCCCGGCTACAACGCCGAAAACCGCCGCCGCATAGAGGAAAACGCAGAGAAACTGGCATTGCCGTTGGAATTTTTCGAGACGGATATTTTCCACGTAACGGAGCAGCACGGTGGAGAATCTCCCTGCTATTTGTGTGCCCGCATGCGCCGGGGACATTTGTATGCCAAGGCCCAGGAGCTGGGCTGCAATAAAATTGCCCTGGGCCACCATCGCACCGATGTGCTGGAAACCACCCTGCTCTCTATGTTTTACGGTGGCCAGCTGCAAACCATGCCCCCCCGGCTGAAAAGCACCAGCCACCCGGGCATGGAGCTGATTCGTCCCCTGTACTGCGTGGATGAAGCGGATATTCTGCGCTGGAGCGCCTACAACGACCTGCATTTTATTCGCTGTGCCTGCCGTTTTACGGAAGAGGCAGAGGCGGCGGGGGAGGACAGCGGCTTCAGTAAGCGGCAGGAAATGAAAGAACTGCTGCAGACCCTGAAAAAAACCAACCCCAATATCGAAAACAGTATGTTCAACAGCATCCACAATGTGCATTTGGATACCTTTGTAGGGTACCGCACCCTGGGAAAGGACCATTTCATTTTGGAACGTTTTGACAACAAAACCTCCGATGCTCTGCCCGAAGAGGAATGAGTGTCTTATACCAAGAAAGAAGGCAAACAGCATGAATTATCCCACCATCCATAAGGAGTTCCCTTCGGTTCTTTCCGATTGGGGCCCGTTCTCCAAGCATCTGGCGGGTGTGTCTCATATTGAAAATAACGAAAAGGGCGAACTGCTTGAATTTTGTGTGTTCCCGGCCCAGTACCGCGGTGCGCTGCAGCTGCCCATGGAAGTATACCAGTGCAATCATTATCCCTGGTATGCCCGGGAAGACCTGAAGTTCTTTACCTACCGCTTTGAACTGGAATGGAAAGACCAGGTGTATGCGGATGTTTCTTATTGGGTGAAGGATGACAAGACCGTGTGGATGCGCGCCGAATGCGTGAACAACACGGATATGTGCCAGAACCTGAGCCTGCACACGCTGGTCAATCGCTATCGCCCGGCCATGGTGTACGCCAAGGGCAGCGCCGTGGCGGTGGATCCCCTGGCCTATGATAAGTTGGAGCTGTGTACCGAAAATCGGCTTTCCGGCCTGACCCCCGATGGTAAGCTGGTGGGTGAAGTGCTGGGCAGCAAATACGTGAATGCCCATGCCCTGGGTGATATTTTTGCCAAGACCCCCGGCGATAAGGCTGTGTATACTGTTGCTGCCCCCGGCGCCGATACCCTGTATGTGCGTGCCTGCGGCAAGGGCAAGCTGGCAGCCGGCGGTGTGTGCAATGCGGAAATCGCCCCGGAAAACGATGACTTTGTGCTGCTTTCTTTCCCGTTGGAAAAAGCTGCCGGCAAACTGACCCTGACCTGCGTGGAGCCCGGCGTGATGGTGGATTACATTGGCCTGGGCAAGGCGGGGGAAGAGCCTGTCTTCACCGCACAGGGCCCGGCCGTGCGCCCGCAGCTGGAAGAAAACGGTGCCAGCGTGGTGATGACCTACGAAGAAATGGAAAATTGCTACGGCATCGCCTGGGAAGCCGACCTGTACGAGGTGCGTGAATTCCTTACCGACCGGCTGGAATACGATATGCCTTTCAATACCCACAACCATGTGAGCAAGGTGATCGGCAGCGGCAGCAACCAGTACACCAATGTGTTCATCCGTCCCATTCCGGTGGAAGCGAAGGCAACCAAGACCTTCTATGCGGTGTTTACCTGCGGCAGCAAGGAGGAAGTCGATGCTGCTTTGGCTGGTTTTGATACCGGGGCCATGGCCGCTGCGTTCCCCACGGTTCCGGCAGACGAGGGCACCTATGCTCTCAGCCAGCGGCTGATGCGTGCCACCCTGCTGACCAACGTGGTTTACCCCGTGCGCCTGCAGGGCCGCTATGTGCGTCACTTTACCCCCGGCGCCTGGTGGGATTCCCTCTATACCTGGGATAACGGCTTTATTGCCATGGGTCTTTCTGATTTTGCCCCCGAACTTGCCAGAGAATGCCTGCATACTTACCTGACCGAACCCGGCGATCCCCATTGTGCTTTTATTCACCACGGCAGCATGGTGCCGGTGCAGGCGTATGTATACAAGAAGATCTTCGATACCACCGGCGATCGTGAATTCCTGCGGGAATATTACGATTCCATGAAGCAGTATTACGATTTCTACAGTGGCCGCAGCCCGCTTTCTCATACCAAAGACCTGAACAGCGGCCTGGTGTGCACCTTCCGGTATTTCTATAATTCCGGTGGTTGGGACGATTATCCGCCCCAGCATGCCATTTTCCAGTCCATTATGCAGGGGCTGCGCAGCGGCGACCGTGCCCGGATGGCCAAAGCGATGGAGGATATGGGGAAAGTGGACCGTTACGCCACCGCTTCCAATACCAGCCACGCCATTAACTTTGCCCGCATCATGGCCCATGCCGCTGCCGAACTTGGCTACGATACCGCCGAATACGAAGCAGATATCAAGGCTTTCGGCGAAGCACTGCAGAGTGTTTCGTACGATAAAGAAAGCGGCTACTTCAGCTATGTGGTGCACGATGCCAACGGCGATCCGAAGGAATTCCTGCGGGATGCAAACGGCGTGAACCACAACATGGGCCTGGACGGTGCCTACCCGCTGATGGCCGGTGTGTGCACCCCGGAACAGCAGGAGGAACTGAGCGGCCGCATTATGTCCAAAGAACATATGTGGACCGACATCGGTATTTCTGTGGTGGATCAGTCTGCGCCGTACTATAAGCGTGACGGTTACTGGAACGGCTCTGTGTGGATGCCGCACCAGTGGTTTGCGTTCTGGGGTATGCTGGAATACGCCTACGATGAATACGCCGCCCGCATCGCCGAGACCGGCCTGAACACCTGGAAAAACGAAGCCGATTATTCCTACCGCTGCTACGAGCACTTTATGGTGGAATCCCGCCGCGGTGCCGGCTGGCATTGTTTCGGTGGTCTTTCTGCCCCGGTGGTAATGTGGAACGCCAGCCTGTATACCCCCGGCCATGTAACCGCCCCGGTGAACCTGCGCGTGACCGCACAGGAAGAAAGCGAAACCGCCGACCGCCTGTGTGTGGCACCTGTGTTTGCCGCTGAGGGTGAATCCACCGTGCTGTATGTGCCCCACGGCGAAGTGAACGGTGTAACCGTGAACGGTATTGCGCAGCAGCCGAAGAAAACCGGCAACGCGCTGATGATTCATGTTCCGAAAGACAAAAACAGCGAAATTTGCATTCTGTATTAAATAAAACGGAGGTTATTTACAATGGATACCGCACTGCTGATCAAAAACCTGCAGCACCCCCAGGGACCTGTGGATATGGTGCTGGATACCGATGCCTACAATGAAATCGACGACCAGTTCGCCATTGCCTACATGATGAAATCTCCCGAAAAGCTGAACGTGAAGGCCATCTTCGCCGCTCCGTTTTTTAATGCCAATTCCACCAGCCCGGCAGATGGCATGGAACGCAGCTACCAGGAGATCCTGAATCTCCTCCGTCTGATGGGTCGCGAAGATTTTATCCCCAACGTGTACCGCGGTTCTCTGGGTTATCTGCCGGATGAAAAGACCCCGGTGGATTCCGATGCCGCCCGCAAGCTGGTGGAGATTTCCAAAGCTTACACCGCCGAAAAGCCCCTGTACGTGGTGGCCATCGGCGCCATCACCAATGTGGCTTCCGCTCTTCTGCTGGACCCCACCATGGCCGAGCGCATTGTGCTGGTGTGGCTGGGCGGCCATGCCCGCCATTGGCCGGATAACCGCGAGTTCAATCTCTTCCAGGATGTAGCCGGCGCCCGTGTGGTGTTTGGCTGCGGCGCACCCCTGGTGCAGCTGCCCTGCATGGGCGTGGTGAGCGAACTGCGTGCCACCGGCCCGGAACTGGCCTACTGGCTGAAGGGCAAGAACGCCTTGTGCGATTACCTCTATGCCCACACCTGTGAAGAAGCCGAAAGCTATGCCGCCGGTAAGCCCTGGAGCCGCGTGATCTGGGACGTTTCCACCATTGCCTGGATGCTGGACAACGGCGGTAACTTTGTGAAGGAATACCTGACCCCCGCTGCTGTTCCGGAATACGATGACAAGCAGGTGGTGGATCCCACCCGGCACTTTATGAGCTATGTATACTGGGTGAACCGCGATGCGATTTTTGAGGACATGTTCAAAAAGCTGGCAGAGTGAGTTGTTCTGCAATAATTGTGCGGAAAAAGGTTGAAAGTGATAACTAACTTATTTGACAGCCAACCTGTTCTGCGGTATAATTTAATTAAATATGTTAACAGATACAGGAGGATGCGATTATGTCTTATCTCGGTTCCGAAATCAAAAAGCTGGGCTTTGGCCTGATGCGCCTGCCCACCATTGGCGAAGAAATCGACATCGAACAGGTAAAAACGATGGTCGACGATTTTATGGCCAAGGGCTTTACTTATTTTGATACTGCCTATGTTTACAGCGGCGGTAAGTCCGAAATGGCCGCCAAGGCTGCCCTGGTGGACCGTTACCCCCGCGAGAGCTTCCAGCTGGCCACCAAGCTGCCCCTGTGGAGCGTGGAAGATACTGCCGAATTGCAGAAGCTGTTAGATACCTCTATGGAGCGTACCGGCGCCGGTTACTTCGACTTCTACCTGCTGCACTCTCTGAGCCGCACTGTGGTGGATCGTCTGGATAAGCTGGGTGCCTGGGACTTTGTGCTGAAGCTGAAGGAAGAGGGCAAGGTCAAGCACGTTGGCTTCTCTTTCCACGATACCGCCGAAATGCTGGATGAACTGCTCACTGCCCACCCGGAAATGGAATTTGTGCAGCTGCAGATTAACTATGCTGACTGGGAAAGCGAAAACGTGCAGTCCCGCAAGTGCTACGAGGTTGCCCGCAAGCACAATAAGCCCATCATCATCATGGAACCCGTAAAGGGCGGCTCTCTGGCCACCATGACTCCCCAGGTGCAGAAGATGTTCAAAGACGCCAATCCCGATGCCTCCGTGGCTTCCTGGGCCGTGCGCTTTGCCGCTTCTCACGAGGGCATCATCACCGTTCTCTCCGGTATGTCCAACACCGAGCAGATGAACGACAACATGAGCTACATGGAAAACTTCCAGCCCCTCTCCGAGGCCGAAATGAAGGTCATCGACGACGTGGTGGAAGTGCTGAACAATACCCCCACCATTCCCTGCACCGAGTGCCGCTACTGTGTGGATGGCTGCCCCATGAAGATCAACATTCCCAAGATCTTCCGCGATGCCATGAACTATGTGAGCGTGTATGGCAATGAGCAGCAGGGCAAGGGCCGCTACAACCGCGCTACCAAGGATGGCGGCAAGGCCTCTGAGTGCCTGCATTGCGGCAACTGCGAAATGCACTGCCCGCAGCATATTGAGATCATGAACCTGCTGGAAAAAGCAGCCGAAATGTTCGAATAATAGCTGAAATTCAAACAGAATTGAGGGATGCCCATGAAACGGAGTGTGATTTCCTGTTTTATGGGCATTCTTTGCGTTTTTATGCTGTTTTTTGGCCGTGCAGCGCAGGGCGTGGAAGTGTTCCGGGATAACGGCAGCGGCGTGGTGCGGATGTTTGCCCAGGTGAACGGTACTCCGTTGGCGGTGATCACCTCCGGCGGGAGTACGTATTTTGCCACGCCCGGCGGCAGCTTTGCGGTGGGAAGTGCCTGTGATCGCGCCGTGAATTGCAATGGTGTTTTGGTGCTGCTGTCATCCAATGGCGGCTCCACCCAGGTCTCGCTGGCGGGCAGCGGCGGTGTGTATGCGGAGTTTTCCGTTCCGCAGCCTGTGGGTGCCGTGCGCGGCTATGCCTTTGCCGGGGATTTCTTCTGGTGCTGCGTGGGCAAAGAATTGCAGGTATACGACGCGAGCGGTGCCCTGGTAAAGAAATATTCCCTGCCCGCAGCGGCAGATTCGCTGGCTGTGACTTCCGGCGGCCGGGTACTTGCCTTCTGCAATGATGGTGTGGTGTATGCTGCCGATGGTTTGCCGGAAGAACTGACGGGTCTGTACAGCGGTGGGGTGCACCCCATGGTGCCCTTGGGCGGCAATTATTTTGTGGATGCCTACGGGAATTTCTGCGTCTATGGCGGCGATGGCGTGTATTACACCGGGGTGACCGGCACACCGCCACGCACAACAGATTATGCGGCTTCGGCTGTAAATGGTGAAGTGGCGATGTACGCTTCTTCCGGCAGTGAGGTAACGTTCTGCAGCCTTGCCACCGGGGAAACTCTGGGTACCGCTGCTGTAAGCGGAAATATCAAAGCCATGGCCGGCGGCGCTGCGCTGGTGTACGATGGCGGTACGTATGCCATCGTTTTTCCGGAATATTCCGTGCCAACGCCTGTGCCAATGCCAACGCCGGAACCGGAACCCACACCCAATATTTCTGCAACACCTGTACCAACGGCATCTCCCATGCGTTCGCCTTCGCCATCGCCGGTTTCTTCCGGAGAAGAGGCTGTTTCTTCTGCGGCAAACGGCTTGCCTGCGGGTGTGCGTGTGCTGGATGACCAGCTGCTGGTGCCTGTGGGAACCACCGCGGCCCAGCTGCGCAAAGCGGAAGAGATTGAAGAAGTGCTGACCGCCGACGGCAAGCGGGCAGACGGTGCCTGCCGTACCGGAATGGATGCCCGCTGTGTCGATGGCAGCGTGCGGGTTATTGTGGTGCCCGGAGACAACAACTGGAGTGGAACGGTGAATACGGCAGATATAACGGCGCTGCAGAAGCATATTCTCGGAGAAGCACAGCTGCAGGGAGTGTCTTTTGCGGCGGCCGACCTGGATGAAAACGGTATGCTGAATACCGCTGACCTGGTGCTGCTGGCGGCTGTGCTTTCGGGCATAAATGATGCATAAACAAAGCCTGCAGAGGAAGAAATTCCCTGTGGGCTTTTTGTTTGTAAAGTGAAAAAACACCGCTTTTTTGCTTTGAAATATCGAAGAAGCGTGCTATAATATAAACATATATACGCATTTTCCCTTTGCTGCTGCGGCGGCAAAGAAAAATAGAATTCCGGGAGGAAGAAAAGATGGAAATGGATATCCGGAAGCTTTGTTTTCATTGTTTCCAGGAGAAAGCCAATCCCGCGGGGGTGTGCCCTCATTGCGGGTTTGACCCTGCGGCACAGACGCAGTTTCCCATGGCTTTGCCCATGGGCAGTATTTTGGCCGGGCGGTATATTGTGGGCCGCGTGCTGGGCCAGGGCGGCTTCGGCATTACCTATGTGGCGTTGGATGTAAAACAGAAGATCCGCGTGGCGGTGAAAGAATACATGCCCGAGACCATGGCGACCCGCCAGACGGGTACCCAGCAGGTCACGGCTTTTTCCGGTGGCCAAAGCGATAATTTTGCGTACGGCAAAGAACAGTTTTTGGAAGAAGCCCGCACGCTGGCCAAGTTTGCCGGTGTCAATGGGGTTGTTTCCGTACATACCTACTTTGAAGAAAACGGCACGGCATATTTTGCCATGGAATACGTGGAGGGCACCAGCTTCAAGCGTCTGATCAAACAGAGCGGTGGTCGGGTGAGCTGGTCGGTGGCCCGCAGTGTGCTTATCCCGGTGATCGATGCGCTGGATGCGGTTCATCGTGCCGGTATCATTCACCGTGACGTAACCCCCGATAATATTTATATCAACAGCGAAGGCGCCGTAAAACTGCTGGACTTTGGTGCTGCCCGTTACAGTATGGGCGACCGCAGCCGCAGCCTTGATGTGGTGCTGAAGGCAGGTTATGCGCCGAAGGAACAGTACGTGCGCCGCGGCCGTCAGGGCCCGTACACCGATGTGTATTCCGTGGCTGCCAGCTTCTACGCTTCCGTGACCGGCTATCTCCCGCCGGAATCGCTGGAACGTATGGAAGAAGACGACCTGGTGCCGCCTTCCAATCGTGGTGTGAATTTGCCTGCAGAGGCAGAAGCCGCCATTGAAAAGGGCCTGGCCGTGCGTGCGGAAGATCGCTTCCAGACCATGGGCGAGTTTAAAGAGGCCCTGATGGCAGCCGATCCCACGCCGCTGCTGCCGATCTTCCCCGGTGCCCGGCCGCCTATGGAGGCCGCAGCACACCCCGTGCAGCAGCAACCGATCAACTTTACCTCGGTTCGGGTGCCCGTACAACAGGCCGTACAACAGGCCGTACAACAGCCCGTGCAGCGGCCCGTGCCGCCCCCGGTGATGCAGCAGCCGATGCCTATGCCGCAGATCAATGTGCAGCAGCCGGCTCAGCAGCCCACCACGGTGGTGCAGACCCCCGGGGCAAATGTGTCTGTTTCTTACGTGAATATGCAGCCCCCTGTACAGCAGGTGCAGGTGCAGCAGCCCGCACAGATGCCGGTGCAGCAGCCGGTACAGCAGGAACCCCGCGTGGCGTACGGTGCCGGTCCGGTGGCTCCGCCGAAAAAGAAAAGCAATGTCGGTCTGTTCGTGGGTCTTGGCGTGGGCGTTGGCCTGATTCTCCTGGTGCTGGGCGTATTGTTGTTTTTTCTTCTCGGCGGCGGTGGCCGCAAGGTTCCTTCTGCACCTCCAACCGGCACAACCTCTTCTATCGGCACATACATTCCTCCAATGAATTCCCAGCCATACAGCGAAGACTCCAATGTCATTGAATTTGACAACGGCGACCGTTACGAGGGGGATATGGTTACCGGTATTCCCCACGGCGAAGGTGTGTACACCTGGGCCGAAGGCTGCAGCTTTGAAGGCAGCTTTGAAGACGGTCATCCCAGCGGCGAGGGTACGTTCACCTATGTGGATGGCTCCACCAAAACGGCTTCCAACTGGAGTCATGCCAACAGAGATGAATATACCTACACTTCCGGTGATTACGAGGGTCAGCTGGCCTGTTACTACACCGGCATGATGATTGATAACAGAGCCTACGGCTACGGTTCCTTCGAGTGGACCGAAGACGATCCCTTCTGCCCCGGCTGGACGTATACCGGTGAAATGAACGAAGACGATGCCAACGGCCACGGCACCATCGAATTCGATAAGGATGGCCTGGCCGGTACCTATATGGGCACGGTGTCTGCCTGTTACCCCACCGGCGCGGGTACCTATACCTACGCCGATGGCCATACCAAGACGAGCTCCAACTGGACGTGGGAAACGACCGTGTCGCTCAGTTACTATACCACCACCACGGAAGCTTCCTCCGGCAATGCGGATGAATTCATCTCCACCATGGATTATGAGGGCATGTACTGCGATGACAGTGCCTTTGGTTACGGTATAATGCGCTGCTATGACGGCGGTGTTTTCTACGGAGAATTTGAAAATACCTGCGTCAGCGGTGCCGGCAGATACGTTACTTTCCTGGGTGAAACGATCAGCGGTAAAAACTGGAGCGAAGTAATGACCGTCAACGGATACTCCGGTATGGAACTGGATGGCCTGAGCGCCGGTTTTGGTATTTATATTTGGGACGACGGCGAGGAATGGTACCGCGGCGAGTTCCTGAACGACGACCGCAACGGTTTCGGTATTTACCATTGGCTGGACGGCGACGAATACATTGGCGAATGGGTGGATAACGACCGCACCGGTTTTGGTATTTACACCTGGGCCGATACCGGAGACACCTACGAAGGTGACTTTGTTGCCGGTGTTCGCACCGGTTTTGGTACCATGACATACGGTGACAGCGGCACCGTGTACGAGGGCGACTTTGTGGACGGAAAATACGAAGGCTACGGTGTAATGACCTGGACCAACGGTGACCGTTACGAAGGCGACTATGTGGACGGCAAACGCCATGGCCAGGGTACCTATACCTGGGGCGACGGCGAATGGAAAGGTGACCAGTACATCGGCGAATGGGTAAACGGTGAACGTACTGGTTACGGCAAATACATTTACGCCAACGGCACCGTGGAAGAAGGCCAGTTTGACAACGGTAAGTTTGTAGGCTGATGCCTTTGGCGCGTTTGTTGTAAATTTTTGTTATGAAAAGAACCGCCCGGCCGGGTTTGGCCGGGTGGCTTTTTCTTTATCTAAAAAAATTGTGGGATAATACAAAAAAGTTGTCAAAAAAACAAGAAAATATTTGGTTTTCGCTTTAAAATAAACGATTAACGTGCTATAATAAAACAAACTTTGTGACAATTCTTTACGCTTTTGCGCAGGAATTGTTGGGAAGTGCTTTTTGTTAGGATAAGGAAAATAGATTTCCAGGAGGAATAGAGATGGAGATGGATATCCGGAAGCTTTGTTTCCACTGCTTCCAGGAAAAAGCGGACCCCGCTGCCATGTGCCCGCATTGCGGTTTTACACCCCCTGTGCAGACCCAGTACCCGCTGGCGCTGCCTGCCGGCAGTGTGCTGGCAGGTCGTTATCTCGTGGGTCGTGTGCTGGGCCAGGGCGGCTTTGG
>JAFYOA010000283.1 GCA_017547865.1 Clostridia bacterium | reverse complement strand
CTTCATACAACAGGCCCTCCCATACAGTTGTTAAATTTATTCTATCATCTGCTGCTAAAAGATTCAACCGAAAAACAAAAACAAATTTACTCTATATTTTTTTATACAAGTATGTTATGATGAATTTAAGAAAGGAGCCGATGGTACTTATGCAGAATACATCGCATAGCAAAAAATCATATATTCTGCTGATCTCCTCCATGACCATCATGGGTACGATCGGCTTATTCCGGCGATATATTCCTTTTTCTTCGGCACTTCTGGCCTTTTTCAGAGGTTTGATCGGTGCCCTATCTCTTTGCCTGTTTTTACTTTTTCGAGGCGAAAAGGGCACGCAACGGCTTTCGCAGAGCAAACTGTTGGGGCTGATACTGAACGGTGCGTTTTTAGGTTTGAATTGGATATTGCTGTTTGAAGCATATAATTATACTACCATCGCCACAGCCACCCTGTGCTATTACACCCAGCCAACCATAGTTCTTCTTCTCGCCCCCTTCGTTTTTGGTGAAAAACTCACTGTCAAAAAGCTGCTGTGTGCCTTGGGCGCGATTATCGGTATGGTGTTCCTCTCCGGCGTAACGATTTACGGCTCCAACGATCTGTCCGGCATTTTATTTGGATTGGCCGCGGCCGTATTTTACGCGCTTGTGGTTATTTTAAATAAAAAGCTTGGATCCGTGGATGTCTACGAACGAACCATTGTACAGCTGTTCTCTGCATCGTTGGTACTGGTTCCGTATTTACTCTTCACCGAAGATATTACCTCTCTGGCGTTTACGCCACAGGTGATCCTTCTCTTACTTGTGGTTGGTGTTGTACACACCGGTGTGGTATATGCCATGTATTTTGGCAGCATAAGTGCCTTAAAAGCACAAACCATCTCCGTTCTCAGTTATATCGATCCTGTTGTTGCTCTGTTTATCTCCGTTCTCATATTACGGGAACCGTTTTCGGTTCGCAGTATGCTTGGAGCAGTGCTCATTCTTGCCTCTGCAATCATCAGTGAACTTCCGGAACACAGGAAATAAAACCAAAGAACCTGCGCATACCAAGGGAGTGATACCTATGCGCGAAATGATCCATAACCAAACCAAAATTCCCCGCACGCAGTGGCGCTACGGTTTTCGTTCCAGTGCCGCCACCGGATGCGGCTGGATTGCCACCCACAATGCTCTGCAAATTTTAGGGAATCCGGTCTCAGCGGAAGAACTGATTCGCTATTTTGAACGTCATTTTCCGTTGATCAATGGAAATTTAGGAACATTCATGCCCAATATTGCTGCCTTTTTCCTAAAAAAGGGATATCGTGTTAAAATCACAGTTCGCCGCAGAAAATTTGACCAACGAGCAAAAGAGAACGACGTTTCCATTCTTTTCTATTTTTGGCACGAAAAATATCGCATTGGTGCGCACTATGTGACCATTGAATATCGGGACGGCCAGTTCATTGGTTACAACACATTTCGAAATTCCAACGGACCGGATCATTACGGACCCAGCCTGGAAGAATTTATTCGGCGGCAGAAATTTCATCTGCCAATTTTGCTTTCCATTCGCCACAAAAGTCCAAAGTAAAACCAACCAGGAGATTTTTTATGAAACGTTTTTTCGCCCTTCTGCTTCTCACCTCGCTGCTTGGCACACTGCTTTGTGCCTGCAGTGCAAATCAGCCTGTTTCTATCACCGAATCCGCAGGTGTCCTTTCTTCTGCGGAGTCACACATCCCTGTGAGTTCCTTCGGCGAATCCACATCCGAAGTTGCCCCAACCCCTGCTCCGGAAAGCGTACCTCCGATTTCTTCCGAAATTCCCGCTGTCCCGGAAACGTACACGATGCATTTGGCTGCAGCCGTACAGATCTTTAGCAAGCCAGATTACGACGGTGTATTTGTTCAGGCCATCGGCCAGGATGGTGTTTACACCATTGTAGAAGAATCCATCGATGCAGACGGCAGCCGTTGGGGTAAATTGAAATCCGGTATCGGTTGGGTAAATTTGAATGAGGCAACGGTGATGGAAGAAGCTGTGCTCACCGCTGGTTTTACTACGCTTGATCTCCTGCAGAACCAGGAATACCACGCCTGTATGGCCGATACCGGCGAGTATTCGGTGCTAATTGCTTTCTACCCTAAGGAAACGCTGCGAGAATTCACCTTCTTTTCCATGGAGCTTGGTGGCGATGAAATGACAGTGAATGAAATGCTGTTCCGCCTGGATGTGTTGACACCGGAAATTCCTTTTGTTGCCAGTGTGTCGTTCCCCGGTGATATGACAACCTATGGTGTTTCTTACAAAGATGCAGACGGTGTTCTGCACAAGTACACCGCTTATATCAGCGGACGCAACGGTTCTTTGGTGTTTGAAGAACAAACCGACAAATAAATATGCAAAAAGGCAGGAAATCAGTTCCTGCCTTTCTTTATAAAATAAATAAATTATAAAATCAACAACATCTACTTTCGTATCAATCCAAAATTGCACCATGCTCCAGCAAATTTTTCTGCAAAGCAGAAACATCGACCATTTCGGGCAGGATGTTGTTCTGCACCGCCATGCAGGCTGCAGCACCGGCCGCCTGACCCATAGCCATAGCTGCAGGCATACAGCGAAGCCCGCCTGCTGCCTGGGATTCACAGGCAATGGTCTTACCGGCCACCAATAGATTACAGCAGCCGTTAGGCAGCATACTGCGATAAGGTATATAATAAGTTTCGGCCACTTCAATTTTAAAGTTGCCGGCTTCTCCAAGTGTTTCTTCCGCACGGGTATGCACATCCATGCCGAAGGCATAGGCGGCAATACGATCAGGGAACTTTGTTCCTTCTGCCACATCAGCTACTGTAATACGATATTTGTCATCAATATGACGGCTTTCACGCACACCCAGTACCGGT
>JAFYOA010000282.1 GCA_017547865.1 Clostridia bacterium | reverse complement strand
TGGAAAACCGAAAAGAAAAATCCCCTGTGGCACCGTGCCCATGCCCGGTACCATCGCTCCAAAACCGGCGGCGGTGCCTGGGAAAACTACAAGCCCGTGCCGGATGTGTGGAAGATCCGCTACAATGATGAGCTGACCTTCCGCCTCAAGCCCATGGGCTTCAAGCACACCGGTCTGTTCCCGGAGCAGGCGGTGAACTGGGATTTCGCTATGAACAAGATCCGCAATGCGGGTCGTCCCATCAAGGTGCTCAATCTCTTTGGTTATACCGGCGCCATGAGCCTGGCCTGTATGGCGGCGGGTGCCACCGTGTGCCATGTGGATGCTTCCAAGGGCATTGTGCAGTGGGCCCGGGAAAACGCAGAGGCCTCCGGCCTTGCGGATAGGCCGGTGCGCTGGCTGGTGGACGACTGCATTAAATTCGTGCAGCGTGAACAGCGCCGCGGCAACACCTACGACGCCATTATTATGGACCCGCCCGCCTACGGACGCGGCCCCGGCGGCGAAGTGTGGCGCCTGGAAGAAAATGTGTACTCTCTGGTGGAACAGTGCATGGCCGTGCTCACGCCGGAACCCCTGTTCTTTATGATCAGCTCTTACGCAGCGGGCCTTTCCCCGGCGGTCATGGAATACCTGCTGGGCAGCCTGATGCAGAAAAAATACGGCGGCTCCGTCACTTCTTACGAAGCGGGCCTGCCGGTAACGGAAAGCGGCCTTGTTCTGCCCTGCGGCAGCACGGCTGTGTGGGAATCCCTGTAAAAAGGAGACAAAACCAATGGCTTTTATTGAAGTGAAAGACCTTACCTTCGGCTATGCCGCCGGTGACGACGAGTTTGCTCCCGAGGTCATTCATAATCTTTCCATGCAGGTGGAAGAGGGCGAGTTTGTGGCTCTTTTGGGGCACAACGGTTCCGGTAAATCCACCATGGCCAAGCTGTTCAACGGTATGTTTTTGCCCTTGAGCGGCCAGGTGCTGGTGGATGGTATGGATACCACCGATGAAGATAAACAATTTGATATTCGCCGCCGGGTGGGCCTGGTGCAGCAGAACCCGGATAACCAGCTGGTGGCCAGCATTGTGGAAGAAGACGTGGCCTTTGGCCCGGAAAATCTGGGCCTGCCGCCGGAAGAAATCCGCCGCCGGGTGGACGAAGCCCTGAAAGCGGTGGAAATGTACGAATACCGGGAGCACGCTCCCTTCAAGCTTTCCGGCGGACAAAAGCAGCGCATTGCCATTGCGGGTGTCATCGCCATGGAGCCCAAGTGCATTGTGCTGGATGAACCCACCGCCATGCTGGACCCCCGCGGCCGCGACGAAGTGATGAAGACCATTCGCCGCCTGAACAAGGAGAAGGGTCTCACCATCATTCTCATCACCCATTACATGGATGAAGCCGTGCAGGCCGGCCGTGTGATCGTGATGAACAGCGGGCGCGTTGTGACGGAAGGTACCCCGAAGGAAGTGTTTTCTCAGGTGGAGCTGCTGAAGCACCATAAGCTGGATGTGCCCCAGGCCACGGAACTGATGTATCGCCTGCGCGGTGCCGGCATCGATGTGCCCGGGGATATTCTGGACGCCGAAAACTGCATTCGCTGCCTGTGCGAACTGAAAAAGGAAGGGGTGTGACCATGGCAGTCATTGAGACCAAAGACTTGTCCTATATTTATGGCCAGGGGACCCCTTTTGTGAAAACTGCCGTGGACCGCGTGAACATCGCCATTGAAGAAGGCGAGTTCCTTGGCGTGATCGGCCACACCGGTTCCGGTAAATCTACCCTGATCCAGATGCTCAACGGTCTGCTGCGGCCTACTTCCGGGCAGATTTTGCTGAACGGCGAAGACATTTGGAAAGACCCCAAGCAGATCCGCAAGGTGCGCTTCAAGGTGGGCATGGTGTTCCAGTACCCGGAATACCAGCTGTTTGAAGAAACCGTGCTGAAAGATATTTGCTTTGGCCCCAAAAATATGGGCCTGAATGACAAAGAGGCCGAAGAGCGCGCCCGGGATGCCGCGCATTTTGTCGGTCTGAAAAAAGAACTGCTGGAGAAGTCTCCGTTTGAGCTTTCCGGCGGCGAAAAGCGCCGTGCGGCCATCGCCGGCGTCATCGCCATGGACCCGGACGTGCTGGTGCTGGATGAACCCACCGCCGGTCTGGACCCCAACGGCCGTGATGTGCTTTTGGCGCAGATCATGGCCTATCACAAAGAACGCAAAAACACCGTGCTGCTGGTTTCTCACAGCATGGAAGACATTGGCCGCACCGCCGATCGCCTGCTGGTGATGAACGGCGGCCACGCCGAAATGCTGGATGAGACCCGCACCGTATTTGCCCAGAGCGACCGGCTGGAAAGCATGGGCCTGCGCGTGCCCCAGATCACCCGCATTATGACCGAACTGCGCCGCGCAGGATTCCCGGTGGATGAAAGCACACTCACCGTGGAAGAAGCGCTGCGCCAGCTGATCCCGTATCTGAAGGGGGGAAAGAAATGATCTCCGATATTACTTTTGGCCAGTTTTTT
>JAFYOA010000281.1 GCA_017547865.1 Clostridia bacterium | reverse complement strand
GAAAACGGTGCGGGCATTCAGGGTATAAGCACCGCGGCGCATCATTTCGTTGATGTACGGGTTGCCGCAGGCCAAAAATCCATCGGGCCGCATGCCGTCGATGGAAATGAGAATCACTTTTTTATCCATAAAAGAACCTTCTTTCCTTATACACCGCCGGGCGGTATTCTTTGCCCTTATTGTAGCACGATAAAAAGCAGTGTCAAGAAGCTTTGTGCAATTCCTGCCGCATACAGAAGAGAAAAAAACTCACCAAACGCAGACTATATTTTTTCCCCCGACAAACTTTTACCAAATACGCGGCCCCGCCCACGTACACATAGTCCGAGGGCTTTTTGTTTTGCCCAACATTCAAATTAAAGAGGATGATTCCATTGAAGGTACGTTTACTTTTGAAAAACGGAACGCTCACCGCCCGGCTGGCGGGAGAACTGGACCACCACAGTGCGGTTCCCGCCCGGGAGACAATTGATGACACTGCCCGCCGTATGCGCCCCCACACAATGAAGCTGGATTTCTCCGAGATCACTTTTATGGACAGTTCCGGCATCGGGCTGATTTTGGGGCGGATGAAGCTCATCGGCACCTGGGGCGGCAAGGTGATTTTATGCAATGTGGGCCCGGAGCAGGAAAAGATGATCCGCATGGCGGGCATTCCACGCCTGGTGGAAATGCAGAAGGAGGCACCGGACGATGAAGCCGTGTAACCGTTTTGAGCTGCAGTTTCCCTCCCTTTCTGCCAACGAAAGCTTTGCCCGGGCGGCGGTGACCGCCTTTGCCGCCCAGCTGGACCCCACCGTGGTGGATCTGAACGACTTTAAGACCGCTGTGAGCGAAGCGGTGACCAACTGTATTGTTCACGCCTACAAAGAGACCATCGGCACCGTGTACATATCTGCCAAACTGTTTGAAGACGGGCGGCTTACCGTGCGGGTACGGGACAAAGGCTGCGGGATTCCCAATGTGGAGCAGGCCATGGAGCCGCTGTTCACCACCGGCGGCAGCGAGCGTGCCGGCCTGGGCTTTGCGGTGATGCAGAGCTTCTGCGATACGGTGCGGGTACATTCCACCCCCGGCAGCGGCACCAGCGTTACCCTCACCAAGCATTTCACCCGGCGCTTCCCCCATGAAAAACGATAACTTTATTGCGGAAAACCTTGGGCTGGTGCACACCTGCGCCCGGCGGTTTGCGGGCCGGGGCGTGGAGTACGACGATCTGTTTCAGGCCGGGTGCATGGGGCTGGTCAAAGCCGCCGGCCGGTTCGAACCGGAGCGCGGGCTGTGTTTTTCCACCTACGCCGTGCCGGTGATTTTAGGCGAGATTCGCCGGCTGTTCCGGGACGGCGGAACCGTAAAAGTCTCCCGCGGGCTGAAAGAACTTGCCATGAAAGCCCAGCGGCTCACGGCAGAGTACACCGCCCGTACCGGCAGCGCCCCCCGCCTGGGGGAACTGGCCGGCCTGCTGCAGGTAAGCGAAGAGGAAGCCGCCATGGCGCTTTCCGCCGGGCAGCCGGCTCTTTCTCTTACAGAAACGGATGACGAGATCGAGCGCGACCTGCCCGTGGAAGACCGTGAAGAGGAGCTCACCGACCGTCTTTCGTTGGAACAGGCCATCCGCGCCCTGCCGCAGCAGGATCAAAAGCTGATTGCGGCCCGGTATTTTTTCCGCAAAACCCAAACCCAGGCCGCCCGTGAACTGGGCCTGAGCCAGGTGCAGGTGAGCCGCCGGGAGAAAAAGATTTTGCTCGCCCTGCGCAGCCTGCTGGCATAAAAAACAGAGCCGGTGCTTCACCGACTCTGTGGAAAGTTTTATTCAAATCGTTTTTGCAGCATTGGCCGGGCCGCCTCTGCCAGGTAAAAGGAACCGCACACCGCAACAAGACCTTCCGGCTGCAAAGCCAGGGCATGTTCCAGCGCTGTTTCCACATCGGCGGCGATCTCCGCCGCAGTGCCCAGGGCCTGTGCCCGGGCCGCCAGTTCTTCCGCCGGCAAGGCGCGGGGGTTCTCCGGGGTTACCGCCACAAGGTGAGAAATATGCGGTACCAGATGAGCCAGCACTTCGCCGCTGTCTTTATCGGCCAGAATGCCCATCACCGCCACGGTGTTTTTACCGGGGGCGTTGGCCGCCAGCACCGCCGCCAAAGCGCGGGCGCAGCCGGGGTTGTGGCCGCCGTCCAAAATCACTTTGCCGCCAAAAAATTCCATGCGCGCCGGGATAAACGCACCGGCAAATCCCTTCTGCACCGCTTCGTCCGGCAATTCCACGCCGTTTTTGCGCAGTATTTCTATGGCTTTCAGCACCGTAGCGGCGTTCTTCACCT
>JAFYOA010000280.1 GCA_017547865.1 Clostridia bacterium | reverse complement strand
TTGCTCTGGTAGCAGCGCTTGGGGTTTTCACCAAAGGCGCACTTCATGGCAACTTCGGCCTTCAGAATCATGTCGTCCACGCGGCGGCCGACGGTCTTAATGGCGGTAAAGGTGCCGCCCAGCACGTTGGCGCTGCCGGGGCCGGTGCACACGGTGGTCACGCCGGCATCGCGGGCCATCTTCAGGGTGGGGTCCATGGGGTTGATGCCATCGATGGCGCGCAGCTGCGGGCAGCAGATGTCGTTCATTTCGTTGTAGTCGCGGCCTTCAAAACCAATGCCGTAGCCATCCAGACCAATGTGGGTGTGGGCATCAATAAAACCGGGATACACGTTCATGCCTTCGGCATCGATCACTTCGCAGTCGGCGGGAACGGTCACTTCGCCCATGGCTTTGATCTTGCCGTTTTCCACCAGAATATCGCCTACATAAGGCTCGGCGTTCACCGCGTCAAAAATGCGGCCGTTTTTAATGCAAATCATGTTGTTTCCTCCTCATAAATACACCGAAGACCGGCGGCTTGCACCGGCC
The DNA here is from genome assembly GCA_017547865.1 of Clostridia bacterium. The sequence goes on along the minus strand of JAFYOA010000280.1, from coordinate 1,523 downwards.
CCGGAGAACATTTTTATTTACCGGCAATGGAAAGGCCTTCTGCCAGCACGCTGGGAGAGCCGAAATTGGTGATGCCGGAAGCGTGGGGCAATTCCACATTGGATGCCACCGCGGTGATCTGCTTGAGCAGATCGTAGAAGTTGCCGGCCACAGTGAAAGACTTCACCGGGGTGGTCTTCTGGCCGTTTTCAATCATAAAGCCGCCGCTCTGCAGAGAGAAGTCGCCGGAGATAACGTTGGCACCGGCGTGCAGGCCGCCCAGAGAATTGATGTACACACCGTTGCCGGCCTTGGCCAGCAGTTCTTCCTCGGTAATGGCACCGGGGGCAATGTACATGGTGAAGGGCTGAATGCCCACCTTGCCGTTGTAACCGGATTTGGCAGCGTTGCCGGTGGTCTTCTTGCCGGCGATGGCAGCGGTCTTCAGGTTGTACAGCAGGGTGTTCAGCTTGCCGTTTTCAATCACGTTCTTGCAGCCGGCGGGGGAGCCTTCGGCGTCGAAGTTGATGGGCATGGCGCTTTCTTTATAGAAAGGATCATCCACCAGGGTAATGATATCTGCGGCGATGACTTCGCCTTCCTTGCCGTTCAGGCGGGAAAGACCTTTCTGGGCGCTTTCGGAAGAGAAGACGGAAGAATAGGTGGAGAGCAGGCTGGCCATGGCATCCGGCGAGAACACAACGGGATACACGCCGGTGGGGGCAACGTCGCCGCCCAGCTTGGCCTTGGCGCTCTTGGCGGTCTTTTCGCTTACTTCTTTCAAATCCAACTTGGAAAGCTCGCCCAGCTTCAGTTCGTAGCTGTTGGCCATTTCCTTGCCGTCGCTTACCACGGCACCCACCATAAAGCCGGTGGTGGTGTAGGCGTAGTGAAGATCCAGACCGTTGGAGTTTGCAATGGCGATCTCGCCCTTTTCACCGAACACCTGGTTGGAGCTGCCATCGATGATGGCTTCGTCTGCGGCATAAATTGCCTCCTGGCCGGCCAGCACGGTGGAAATCATTTCGTCCGTGGTGGGCAGGGCATAGGGGGAGTAATCCATGGCAGCGTAGGTCTGGCCGCCTTCCACCAGGAACACCGGGTCGTCACTTTCCAGTACGGCGGCGTTATCGGCGGCACGGCGAACGATGGAAACAGCCTGGGCTTCGCTCAGTTCTTCGGTGGAGGCATAGCCCATCTTGCCGTTGACGATGCAGCGGAAGCACACGCCGCCCTCCATGGAACTGGTGAATTTATCGGTCTCGCGCTTGTAGGCGCTGATGCTGGTGCTTTCGGCAGACTGGTAGTACAGCTCGTAAGCCGTAATGCCCATGTCGTTTGCGGCTGCGATTACAGCCTGCTTGAATGCATTGAATTCCATAATGCTGACCTCCTTATCTTCCGCCCACGGTAATGGAGGACACGCGGATCAGCGGCTGGCCCACGTTGGTGGGAATGGAACCGCTGGAGGAACCGCACATGCCCTGGCCCATTTCCAGGTTGGAACTGACCATGTCGATGTTCTTGATGACATCGGAGCCCTT
>JAFYOA010000021.1 GCA_017547865.1 Clostridia bacterium | reverse complement strand
GGAGATCTTCCCCATTCACCGGCTGGATAAAGAGACCGGCGGTGTTATGGTATATGCAAAAACAAGCCGGGAAGCCGCCGCACTCTCCAAAGCGGTACAGGAAAACGCCCTGGTAAAAGAATACCTGGCCGTTCTTTGTGCGCCGCCGGAACAGCCGGAAGGCGTACTGGAAGATCTGCTGTTCCACGACCGGAACAAAAATAAAACCTATGCTGTACAGAGGGAGCGCCGGGGCGTGAAAAAAGCCAAACTTGCTTACCGCGTGCTGGAAGAGAAAAACGGCCTTACCCTGGTGCATGTGCGCCTGTACACCGGCCGCACCCACCAGATCCGCGCCCAGTTTTCCTCCCGCGGGTGCCCCCTGCTGGGCGACCGCCGTTACGGCGGTGCCACTGCCGATGGTTTTGGGCTGTGGGCTTTTCGTCTCTCCCTGCCCGGCAGCACCCACACCGCGTTTCCAAACGGCGGAATCTGGGAGGCCTTTGCCGACAGCTTCACCGATGATCTGCCGCATTTGGGCTGAATTTCATAAAACAGAAATCCCCCGGGAAGCACTCTTTCCCGAGGGATTTTTTATTTGAATTACTTGATTTACACCAAAGGGAAGCGGCCGCTCCGGCACTTCTTTATTTCTGCATGCTCCCCGGCAGCGTTTTCAGCAGCAGTTCACGCATCCCCACGTGGGCATCGTAGAACTTTTCCAGCTGTTTCGAGACCTTCTCCCAGTATTCTTTGGATTCCGCTTCTGCCTGCTTCACCATAGCTTCACACCGGCGGCGGGCCTCTGCTTCCATTTCTTCGCAGTGTGCCCTGGTCTCGGCTTCCATCGCCTCACAGCGGGTCCGGCGTTCTTCTTCTTCGGCAGTGTATTTCGCATCCATATCCCGGGTCATCTGTTCAAAACGCGCCGCACGTGCCGCATCCAGCCGCTTAAACGTTTCGTCCTGCTGCTCTGCATAGGTTTTAATATTTTCCAGGTACTGGTCTGCCGCGTTTTGAGCGGCTTCAAATACGCTGTTCAGCTGCAGAGAGGCCTCGGCAATGGAACCGGCTTTGTTTACTGCAATGGAACGGCTGCCCAGTTGTTCCTGCATCATCTGCATTTTTGCCTGCAGTTCTTCCATCTCCCGGCTCTGCTTCAAAAGCAACTCCAAAAGATCACTGCGGCGCAGGTGTCTCAAATCTTTATTTGTCAATTCCAATCACCTCGTGAAGCAGCTGCTTCGTTCCGTTTTCTGTACAGTATATGCACACAAACAAAATAAAAGACTATATATTCTATTATAAGTCTTCGCTTTTTTGTTGTCAACGCAGCCCCAAAGCAAAAGTGCCCCGTTTTATAACGGAGCACTTGTTTTTTACAGTTTTACCGTGCGGGCGGCGCCATCGGCACCGGTCAGGTCAAAGGCGTATTCTTTGCCGTCGGCGGTCACGGTCACCGTTGTCACCTTACGGGCAGGGTCGCACACACGCAGTTCACCGTTGGCCGCACACACCAGCAGCGGGGCGCTTACGGCAATGCCGCCGCACTCGCCGGCCTGCCAGAACACGCCGTAGCGGTTTTCGCCTTCCTTCACCATCTGCACTTCGGCGGTATTGGCAACGATCTCCACCGGGCAATTTTCGCAGAAGGCAGCGGCTTCTGCGGCACCGGCATGGGGCAGCACCGCATAGGCGTAGCTTTCGTTCTGCGGGTTTACACCATGCTGCCACAGCACCTGGGTAAAATCACCCTTTCGGCACAGGGTCAGTTCCTGCGGAGCAAAGGTGCAGCAGGAAAGATCACCGAGCGTTACACTGCGTACAGCGGCAAAAGCCTTGTCCTCACCGGTGAGAGCGGCTTCTTCGCCGTTTACCAGCACAGTGGCAGCCTGGGTGCCGGTGATCGCACCGTTTTCAAACACATAGGCATCCTTGCGGTTTTCCACCACGGTGTACACCGGCGCATTGTCTTCGGCATGAATATCCGCACCAAGGCACACGGCGTAATCTTTCATAAAGAAGTACGATTTCTTCGCCATCAGGGTACATTCGCGGGCCGGGGGCGGGCCGCCGTACTCACCGGTAGGTGCATAGAAGCGCGTGCTGATCAGTTTGCCGTCACTGTGGTAAGATTCCAGCTGCATGGCCGCCAGGCCGGTCTCTCCGGCAGAAAGGCCGCCCACAAAATCCTGCGCAGACAGGTATTCGTTGGCCTGGGCAATGGTAACCTCTTCCCGCTCGCGGTTATCCACAGTGGTACCGGGAATACGGTAGGAATCCACCTTTTCCCAATAGGCGGCATCGTACTGGAACGGATCGGCATAGCAGTTCAGCATACCGTCGCCGTGGTACCAGCCGTTCATATTGCGGTGGTTAATGCATTCATAGTTATAAATACGGGAAGAAGAACTCCCCAGCGCAAAGGCGGATTTTTCGTTGTGCTGCACCACGCGTTCCATGTTATTGAACACATAGCTGCCGCGGTTCTGCACGGCGGCACCGGTTTTTTCCGCCATGGCACGGCGGTAGGTCACGTATTCGTGCAGGGTGAGGTGGTCGAAGAAATCATTGCAGTTCTCGTTGTGGAACATGGGGTGCTCTTTCACCAGTTCCTGCAGCAGCGCGGCGATCTCCCCCTTCTTTTCCGGGGTACTCAGGTCGTACAGTTGCACCAGGTTGGCAAGGAACCCATAGCCGCCGGGCACTTCATTGCCGGGGGCGCGGCCATCCACCACACGCATATAGCTGCCAAAGCGGTAGAACGGCAGGAAGGTCTTGTACAACCAGGTATAGATCACATCCACACGCTCCGGCTTCATGGCAAAATCAGAGCCATTCAGCATGGCGGTATAACGAATGGCAGATTCAAAATGCTCGCGGCCATACACACCGTTCATGGGGTGGCGGGTATGGAAAATATAAGAACCATCGCGATAGAAGCCCTGGCCGTCGTTCACCCAGCCATCGGCGTACATATAGGTATCTTCAATGCCGTCGCGTCCGCAGAGAATGCGTTCCGGGCGTTCGGTGAGAATACCGCTGCTGGAAATCAGGCGGCCGAAATTCACCTTATTGGCGGCGTAATCAAAGGGTGCGGGCACCACCATATCGAACAGCGCCAGGTATTCGCGCTTCTGTTCCAGCGTCAGGTAATCATCCACCAGCACCATGGCATCCATCAGGTAGCGGGGGGAACCGATCTTCCAGTCCCACCAGTTGAAGAGACGCCAATCGCGCCAGCCGCGGTCTTCCATTACATCGCGGCCGTAGAAGTGGCGATACATCCAATCCATTGCCCACAGAATATCCGCCAGCAGATCTTCGTTCTGGTACAGGGGCGAGCCATAGGTGGCCCAGCCAAGGGCCAGCTTGCGCAGTTCGCCGTATTCCAGCGTCATGTCAAAGGTTTCGCCCAAAGGCGCACCGCGGAACAGCGCAGGGGCATCTTCTCTTTTGTTGGCACGCAGTTTGTCCCAGCTTTCCTGGGCAGCTTTGCCGCAGGCAGCCATGCGGGCCTGCACGGCAGCATCGCCGTTCTGCAGTTCTTCCGGCGTGCCCACCAGCAGAGTGCGCCACGTCTGCTTCATAACATCGTATTGGTTCATGTTTGTTCCTCCTTCTGCAGGGGTTATTTCAAAATTCCATCCGGGTCATCGATGAAATAATACGGGTCTTCCTTCATTTTGGCCAGGGCGTTCTTTTCCAGTGCGGCGGCATCCATCAGCACGCAATCGGCGCCGTGCACCTTGCCGGTCCATACTTCACCGGGGCCAAGCACATCCACGCTGC
>JAFYOA010000279.1 GCA_017547865.1 Clostridia bacterium | reverse complement strand
CAAGAACAAGTGCTCGATGTCCTGCGGGAAGTCGGTGCCGTTTCCGTACAAGAGATTTGCTACTTCACTGGAGTGACCCGCGGTGTTGTGGATGGCTTGGTAAAGAAAGGTGCTGCCGAGTATTTCGAAGAAGAAGTTTATCGTATTCCGAAGAGTATGTACGGCGCCAACGACACAGCGCCTGCTATCCTTTCGGAAGAGCAGCAGCGGGCATACGAATCGCTTTGTGCTGCATACGATGCGCATAACGGAGGAACATCTCTGCTGTACGGCATTACCGGAAGCGGCAAAACACAGGTGTTCATGGCTCTGATCGATTATGTTTTAGCGAACGACCGAAACGTGATCGCTATGGTGCCGGAAATTTCTTTGACAACACAAACACTGCAGCAGTTCAAAAATCGCTATGGTGATCGGGTTGCTGTTTTCCACAGCGGGCTTTCGGTAGGAGAACGTCTGGACGAGTGGAAGCGTGTTAAAAAGGGAATGGCCCGGGTTATCCTTGGCACACGTTCCGCGGTGTTTGCGCCACTGGAAAATATTGGCCTTATTCTGCTGGACGAAGAGCAGGAGTATACCTATAAGTCCGAGAATTCTCCTCGTTACCATGCCCGTGATGTTGCCAGATTCCGATGCGCTTATCATAAAGCGTTGTGCCTACTGGCTTCGGCTACACCTTCCGTTGAAAGCTACTATATGGCCAATTTGCCGGAAAATACACGTGGTAAGTACGGTTTGCAGGTTTTGAACCAGCGTTATGGTGATGCACAGCTTCCAGACGTAGAAATCGTTGACATGAACCTTGAACTTGAAAATGGCAACGACAGTGTATACAGTTCTACGCTTTTAAAGGCGCTGGAGGATAACCTCACGCAGAAAAAGCAATCGATTCTGCTTTTGAATCGTCGCGGTTATCATACGTTTGCTTCCTGCCGTGATTGTAAAGAGGTTATTTCCTGTCCGCACTGCAGCATTTCTTTAACATATCATTCGGCAAACCGTCGTTTGATGTGCCATTACTGTGGGTATTCCGTACCAATGCTGCGGGCCTGTCCTTCTTGCGGTGGTGAACATATCCGGCTTTCCGGTACAGGTACCCAGCGTGCTGAAGAGCAGCTGAGTGAGCTTTTGCCCGAGGCACGTGTGCTTCGTATTGATACCGATACAGCTTCCGGGCGTTTTTCGCTTGAAAAAAGCCTGCATGCTTTTGAAGAAGGCGCCTATGATATTATCATCGGTACACAGATGGTGGCTAAAGGCCTTAATTTCGAGAATGTAACCCTGGTGGGCGTTCTAAATGCCGATCAGTCTTTGTACAGTGATGATTTCCGCAGCAATGAACGAACCTTTGATCTTCTGACACAGGTTGTTGGCCGATCCGGCCGTGGACGTTTTCGCGGTCGAGCCATCATTCAAACAACCACGCCGGAAAATCCTGTTCTGGCACTTGCCGCGCAGCAGGATTATGTGTCTTTTTACCAACGTGAGATTACGTTCCGTCGTGCTATGCTGTATCCGCCTTTTGTTGATCTGTTTGTTGTTGGCTTCATTGCAGAGTCGGAGGGACAAGCAGCAGGCGGAAGCCGATACTTTCTGCAGCTGCTCCGGGAACGAGCCGGGAATGATTTTCCTGAATTGCCATTGCGCATCTTGAACCCAACGCCGGCAACAGTACTTAAAATAAGCGGGAAATACCGATATAAGCTTGTGATCAAATGCCGAAACAATATGGTGTTCCAGCGATTGATTGCGATGGTTCTGGAAGAATTCGTTAAAGAGAAAAAATCTGCGGGTGTGAACGTCATCACCGACTGCAACCCCGATTCCATTTTGTAAAGACCGGAGGAAACGAACAATGGCTTTGCGTAATATTGTAAAAACAGGGGATGAGGTGCTTCTGAAGAAGTGCCGCCCGGTAGTAAAATTTGATGATAAACTGGGTGCTTTGCTGGACGATATGGCGGAGACGATGGATGCCGCCAACGGCGTCGGTTTGGCTGCTCCCCAGGTAGGAATCCTCCGCCGTGTGGTTGTTATCGACATCGGTGAAGGCCGCATTGAGCTTGTCAACCCGGTTGTTGTGCTGATGGCCGGTAAACAGGAAGGCCAGGAAGGCTGCCTTTCCTTCCCGAACGAATGGGGTATTGTGGAGCGTCCCATGAAAGTAACGGTGCGTGCTCAGGATCGCCACGGCAATGAATTTGAAATGACCGGTGAAGGCTTGCTGGCCCGTGCTTTCTGTCATGAGATCGATCATCTCAATGGTATTGTGTTTACCACACGTGCCAGCCGTATGCTGACCCCGGAAGAAATGGAGCAGGGTGAATGAGAATAATTTTTATGGGAACACCGGATTTTGCCGTTCCCAGTCTGCAGGCATTGATTGATGCCGGACATGAGATTTGCGCTGTATTCACACAACCGGATAAGCCGAAGGGGCGTGGTCATGCGATGGCACCTCCCCCGGTAAAAGAACTTGCTCTGAAATACGGCTTAACTGTTTATCAGCCCCGTTCTATGAAAAAGGGACCGGCGCTGGAAATTATTCAGTCCATCGCTCCCGACGTGATCGTTGTGGTGGCATTTGGTAAAATTCTGCCCCTGTCCATTCTCTCCGTACCGCGCTTGGGTTGCGTGAATGTACACGGTTCTCTGCTGCCTCAGTATCGTGGTTCCGCTCCGATTCAGTGGACTGTTTTGAACGGCGATAAAGTGACCGGTGTAACCACAATGCTGATGAATGAGGGAATCGATACCGGTGATATTCTGGATGTGGAGACCACCGAAGTAGGCGAAAATGAAACCAGCGGTGAATTGTTCGACCGCTTAATGGTGATGGGCGCGGAGTTGCTGCCAAAAACCCTGGAAAAGCTGGAGAACGGCACGGCTGTGCGTACTCCTCAGCCGGAAGAGGGGGCCTGCTATGCACCGATGCTGGATAAAGCCATGGCTGATATGGATTGGAATAAATCTGCAGATGAGCTGCACAACCTTGTTCGTGGATTGAATCCCTGGCCCGTAGCTGTGATGCGTTTTGAGGGTAAGCGGATGAAAGTATTTGACGCATCCGTCCTTTCTGTGCAGGGAACTGCAGGCGAAGCTTTCGTTGGCCCGGATCGTTCTTTCTGCGTTTATTGCGGAAAGGATGCTTTGTGTTTGAATGTTGTGCAGCCCGAAAATAAAAAGCGCATGTCCGGTGCGGATTTCCTGCTGGGCCATCCGCTGAACGATAAGAATCGCAATTTGTTGTAATAGGATAAAAAGGATGTTGAAATGACCGCGCGATCTGTTTGTATGAATGCCCTTTTGTGTGTAGATGAAAACGAAGGGTATTCCAATATCGTCATTGATAAAGAATTAAGAAAAGCTGCCCTGGATCCTCGGGACAGTGCGCTTGCTTCGACTATTTTTTACGGTGTATTGGAACGGGAAATCACGCTGGATTATTACATCCGTAAGTTTTTAAAAAATCCTCGTCAGAAACTGGAGACCGGTGTAGCTATTCTGCTGCGTATGGCGGTGTATCAGATCCTGTATTTGGATCGCATTCCGGATTCTGCTGCCGTGAATGAAGCGGTTACTCTTGCAAAAGAGACAGGCAGAGGAAAGTATGCGGGTTTTATCAACGGTGTACTGCGCAGTTTTCTTCGTGGGAAGGAGACTCTTTCTCTGCCTTCTGCAGATGATGACTTTTATCTGCATTGCAGTGTAGTGTATTCCATTCCTGTAGCGCTTGTTCGTTTGTGGGATGAAAGTTACGGTAGGGAAAAGTTGCTTCCGCTATTGGAAGCACTTTCTTCCCGTGCGGGCCTGTTCATCCGGGTCAACACTCTGAAAACAGACGATGAAAAATTATTGAAGCAATTGGAAGAGGAAGGCTGTACAGCAGCTCTGTGTGATTTGGATCCGCATTGTATTCGCATCGATCGTTTGCCAGGCAAAATCACCGATCTTCCTTCTTTTGAGCAAGGTCTTTTCCATGTGCAGGATACGGCATCCCAGCTGTTGTGCTCGTTTGTCGCACCTGAGCCCGGTACAATCACGGCGGATGTTTGCGCAGCCCCCGGCGGGAAAAGCTTTACGATGGCACAGTATATGGAGGGAACCGGGACTCTTTTATCGTTTGATCTTTACAAGGGCCGTGTTCGTTTGATTAAAGACGGTGCTCAGCGGCTTGATATTCACAATATAGAAACTAATGTGCGCGATGCTGCCACTGCAAAAGATGATTTTTTGGCTGACACAGTTCTGTGTGATGTGCCTTGTTCCGGTTTTGGCGTTATTCGCCGCAAGCCGGAAATCCGCAGAAAAGACCCTGTGCAGGCCAAAGAACTGCCGCCGCTGCAGTATGCCAT
>JAFYOA010000278.1 GCA_017547865.1 Clostridia bacterium | reverse complement strand
GGTGCTGAACAAGCTGGAACTGATGCAGCTGTTCATGAGCATTGCCTACGACCTGAACTACAGTGCGGTGTATTCCCACGCCAACCTGTTTAAGAAGGGCGATGCCATTCAGAAGTCGCCCACCGGTGATTGCATTGGCATTACCATGGCCGGTGAAGTACCCGGCAGCGTGCGCAGCGCCAAGTTCGATGCCGACGGCATGACCCTTGGCAGCACCCGCGTGGTGGAAAACGGCACCGCCGTGGGATATTTCGGTTCCAACCGCTACGGCCAGTACCTTGGTGAGACCCCCACCGGAGATTTGAAATGCATGCGCGTGGAAGCCGGCACCGCTGCGGCAGAAGACTTTTCTGCCGGCGAAACGCTGGAAGTCATCTCCATGTCCGGTCTGCAGGTGGATTTCTACAGCGATTACATTGGCGGCGAAGTGCGCCTGGCCTACCACCACAAGAACGGCGAGACCACCCCGGTCACCGGTATTTCCATTTCCGGCAAGCTCAGCGATGTGCTGAACAGCATTCGCTTCTCCAAAGAGACGGCCGGTTATGGCGGCTGCAACAGCCCTGTCAAGGCACTTCTCAGCGGCATGAAGATTTTCTGATCTCACCATAAAAAGAAGCAGAGTTGATGTTGGTGTCAACTCTGCTTTTGTTATTTCATTATTCCCAGCTGATCTCGTTTTCCACAGGCACAAAGCCGATGTAGCTGCGGCCCACTTCCAGGTTCAGCGGGGTGCCGTCGGCATACGTAAAGACGAACGGCTCTTCATGGCTTGCGTGGTTCCAGCGGATGGGCACGAGCTTGCCGCCGCAGGCGTAGTAACCATCGCCCTCACCAATATGCTGTGCCAAGTGGAAACCGTCGGTATCCACAATCTCCATGTGCAGCAGCAGAACATTCTTAAACAGTTCCGGTTCGCCGGTGCCGCCATCGAGAGAAACCTCATCGGAATGCCAGTAGGCGTACATATCGCTTTCCGCATCGTAATCCATACCGCGGTAGTTGCCCCAAAAACGGAAATTGATAAACTCGGCGGTTTCGCCGTCCAGCACCACATCTTCCGCAAAAGTAAGGCCGTACTGGGTTCCGGCTTCGTTTTCGGTGCGGTAGCCCTTATCTTCCGCGTACTTGGGCAGGTCTTCGCCCTTCACAAACAGGGTGTGTTCGTAATCGTAGCCGGCGTTCAGGCGGGCTTCATCACGGAAGAAATAGGTAGTATCGGCGTTCAGGTTGTTCACGCCGCGCGCCTTCATATCGTCGATCACTTCCTGCACACCACCGGCATGGGCAATAATGGCATCGTAAGAAACGCAGAGATCGGTGAAGTTATAACGCATGGAACGAACGGAACCGATGGTGCCCACATCTGAAGGATCTGCAAACAGGGCCAGGCCGCGGGTGGCGTAGTCGTTCACCAGCATTTCAAAGAAAATATCCGCTTCGTTCAAACCGTAGTGCGGCAGCGATACCCACACATTGTTGATGGTAACGGCATACAGGCGGCTGGTATGAGGCTCGTCCAGCGGTTCACCGGTCAGCGGGTTCCAATAGGCTGCTGTCGGCTCCGCCGTGGGGGTCGGGGCAAGAGTGGGTTCCGGGGTGGCCGTGGGGGCTGCCGCAGAAGAAACCGGAGCCGGGGTGGGTGTTGCAGCCGGAGAAGAAGATTCAGCGGTTTCCGGTGCCGAGCTGCAGGCACAAAGCAGCAGGCAAAGCAGCAGAACCACCGCACAGATTTTTTTCATATCGGGTCATCCTTTCGTTGCACAAGGGCAGGTTTAGGAGCATTATAACAAATATGGGAGCAAAACGCAAATTTGCTCCCATAAATTTCCATTAAATTTTCTGCTCTATACCGTATTCGCTCCAAATACCGCCGTACCAATCGGAAAGACGGTTGTAGGTAGTCTCCACGGTGTAGCCATCCAGGCGCTTGGTACCGTACCCGTTAGCGGCATCAGCATCGGGCATCATCTTATAAGTAATGGCCACGCGGGCGGGAGAAGGCGTTTCCGGGAACGCGAAGGTTTCACCGGACATCAGGCGTTCCACCGCTTTTTTGGCGTGGGCATACACCACTTCGTTGCCTGCCGCCGGAGAAAGGCACAGCGCCGCCTGACGGCCCAGGCCCTGCTTCACCATGGCGGTCTCCACACCGGGCAGCCAGCCCGCCGCTTCTTCGCACAGCTTGTCATCACCGGAAACCATGATCACCGGCACACCGGATTCCGCTGCGATCTCCGAATCGATGCCCAGTTCACCGTAAGGCTTGCCGTTCACACGGCAGCAATGCCAGGATTTGCTGTTCATGGTGTGCTCCAGGTTGGCATACAGCGTACCCGCCATGGCGTGGTAGCCCACCAAAAACATGCCGTCCACGGTTTTATCCAAAAACGGGAAACGCGGCTTATAGGGAGAACCGGCCAGCAGTTTGGCCCGGGGGTCAAGTTCTTCCACCAGCAGATTGCCGGAGGTGGCATGCACATCCGCCACGATCACTTCATCGGCGCCGCCGTCGAAAGCGCCGCGCACTGCAGCATTCACATCTTTGGTGGCCAGGCGCTGGCCGGCAGAATACAGCCGACCATCCTTCAGCACGTAATCCGGGCAATTAATACCGCTGATGCCTTCCATATCCACAGCAATAAAAATCTTCATAGTATCCTCCTCTTATCTGCCCAGGCGACTTACCACCATGCGCAGCGCGCTACCGGGGGTGGTCACTTCTCCCTGCAGAATATCTTCTTCTGTAATCTTCGCAAACAGTATTTCTTTAGCGTATGTATCGTAATCCACCTTGGTGCTGTAGCGGGCACCGCGTTCACGGTCGTACACAATATAAATAAAACCGTCCGTCCCCTCTTTTACATCGGGGTAAGAGACATTGCTTCGGCCATCCAGCAGCAACTTGTGAGGAAATGTCTTTCCGTCGTCATCGGAGAGCATGGCGGCCAGGTTGTTTCTGCCGTCGAACTGCCAGTGGTTCACCAGCAGCACACGCCCGCTGTGCAGCCGCCCAATGTAAAACCGGGAGTTCGGTCCTCCCAAGCCACTGTCGCAGGCTTCTTCCCAATTGCAGCCGCCGTCTTTGGAGACGGCCTTGCCAATGCCGTATTTAGTACGGATGTACATTTCGATATCGCCATTTTGCTTTTCCAACAGCATATGCTCGTCGTACCAGCGCTCCGGCGCGTTCACCGTGCCGATCAGTTCAAAGGTCTCACCCGCATCGCGGCTGCGCACCACATGGGCACCGGTCTCGTGCAGGCCGTCGGAATGACAGCCTGTGCCGGCGGTCAGTTCCGGTTTCCACACCGCCACCGGGAACAGCCAATTGCTATTTTTCGTTACAATGGGCTTATTCAGCATAATATCGTACCCCAGTGTACGCACCGGGCCCCAGGTCAGCGTTTCGGCATCCGGGTCATCGCACACGGCAAATTCCACCCGGCTTTCCGGCTGCACCGCCCACACAAACCACAGCCGCCCCAGTGGATCGATCCACAGGGTGCTGTCAAAAGCACGGGATTTTT
>JAFYOA010000277.1 GCA_017547865.1 Clostridia bacterium | reverse complement strand
GGCTTCCTTCCACACAGAAAACGGAAGCATGTTCTCCATGTACCACTCCAGCATATCCCCGGAGCAGTTCTGGCCGGCATCGATGCCGTACACGCCGGGAATAGCACCATGCTTGGCAATACCGCAAATACCCATCACCTCGTAGAGTTCCGGGCTCTGCAGGGCCAGCACCGTGCTGGTACCCAGCACCAGGGTAGCGCAGCCGTCGGTCAAAGAACCCAAAGACACCATGGAAGTGTGGCCATCCAGCACGCCGGCGGCCACCTTAACATCCGGGCCAAGGCCAAAGCGCTGCTGAATTTCCGGGCAAACGGTGCCTGCCAGCCCGCTGGGGGGCAGCACTTCACCGCGCATAACATGATTGTATTTTTCCGCAAAACCGGGGCGCAGACTGTTCAGGTAAGCTTCGGAGGGCAAGCCAATATCTTCGGCCCACACACCTTTAAAGCTCATGGAGCCCACACTGCGGATCAGGTTGCCGGTCAGTTTCCAGGTTAGGTACTCGCACAGGTCAAAGGCAATGTCAATGGCATCGTATACTTCTCTGTCTTCGTCGTAGGCCTCCATCATTTTGGGCAGCGTCCATTCGGAAGAGAGAGAGCCGCCGGTGCGGCCCAGGAACTTTTCACCCATGGCCTGGGCTTTTTCCAGCGCTTCATCCGCCTGGGTTTGGGCGGCATGGCGCTTCCACAGTTTTACCTGTGCCTGCTCACGCCCGGCAAATTCCGGCATTTTAGCAAGCACACGGCCATCTTTGGAGATCGGCACAAGGGTCAGGGACGTGGCATCCACACAAATGCCCGCAATCGTATCCCGGTATTCGGGCACGATCACCGCTTCCAGCAGTTCCAGCAGGGCATTGTCGTAATCTTCAATGCTGGCAAAGGAGCCTTCCATGACCCCATGGGGGTAGCGGATGGTATGGGACAGCAGCACCCGGCCATCGGCAGTATCCACCAGCAGGGCGCGGGCAGACTGCGTACCGTAATCCAGTCCAATGACTGTTTTCATAATTTTCACTCCTGTTCGGCTTCTTCCAGGCAGCGGCGCACATGGGCCACATTTTCAGAAACCGTATGGTCTTTGTGGAACATACTGGATGTGCCGCCCACAAAAATATCCGCACCGGCCCGGCGCAGGGGGCCAATGTTATCAAAGCTTACGTTGCCGTCCACTTCAATGCGCACATGGCCGTAGCCGGAATCATCCAGCATTTTGCGCAGACGAGCCACTTTGCCCACCATCTGGGGCACCAGCTTCTGCCCGGCAAAACCGGGGTTCACGGTCATCAGCAGCACACCGTCCACATCCGGCAGCACTTCTTCAATCATACACAAAGGGGTGGCGGGGTTAATGGCCACCATGGGGTGGGCGCCGTATTCTTGAATACGAGTGAGGGCACGCTGCAGGTGCTTGGTGCTTTCCACATGAATGGAGACCCATTCCCCGGGCTGCAGGTCGAACCAGCCCAGCTTATCTTCGGGCTGTTCGATCATCAGGTGAATATCCAGCGGAATATTGCTGATCTTGCGCAGTTGCTTGATGCTGTCGGTGCCCAGCATCATGTTAGGCACAAATACGCCGTCCATTACGTCGGCGTGCAGCAGTTCCACGCTGCCGGCTTCCAGTTCTGCCAGCACTTTTTCCGCGCCGCTCCACAAAGAAGCGCACATCATAGAGCAGGAAAGAAGAGCGTTATGCATACGGTTCTCCTTACTTTTCGTTGGCCACCTTCCGCAGAATTTCGGCATACTCATTGGTCAGGCCGAGATCCCACAGCAAAGAGCAGGAAAGAAATTTATCGCGGATATCGCGGGAGCCGATGAAGGCTTCCACGGTCTTATCGAGGGAGATATCGATATCTTCGGGGGTGAGAGGCATACCGGTGGAGGCCAGCAGGCTGATCAGCGTATCGTAATCCGGCAGTTCTTCGTCCATGGCCTTCACAATATCATCCCAGCGGTTGATGATGTTATCCAGGCGCTTGGCATGACGTTCGGGAGCGTTCTTCCGGGTCTTATCTTCAATGGCAATGATCTCACCGGCGGTTTTGCCGAAGATGCGCTTTACCTGGGCTTCCCACTCACCGCGGTCGAAGGCCTGCATCCAGGCTTCTGCCTTGGCGCGGTCGGGGGTGAGCTTGCGGATCTCGCGGTAGAGCTTCATGGTGAGCACGGTGCCCACGCCCACCTGAATGCCGTGCAGATCGTAGGGTTCGCCGGCTTCCAGGGCCATCATTTCCCACATATGGGAGAAGTAATGTTCCAGACCGGAGGCAGGACGGGAGATTTCTGCGTAGGCCATGGCCACACCGGAGATCACCAGACCCTCGGCAATGGCCTGAATGGCATCGGGGTCACGCTTGGTGATGCCGTCGGCAGCGCCCATGATCTTCTTCATAGCGGCGCGCATCAGCTGGGCAATGTTCTCGCAGTAATACTCGCCCACAATGGCGTTGGACATACGCCACTCGCACAGAGCGATATACTTGGCAGCCATATCGCCCAGACCGGCCCACAGCATACGCATGGGAGCCTGTGCCAGGATCTCGGAATCCAGCAGAATGCCCACGGGAGCATGGTTATACAGAGAAACCTTCACATGGTTCACTTCCATGGAAGAAGAGTTGGAAGCATAGCCATCCATAGAGGGAGCGGTACCCACAATGGCAGAGGGCTTGCCGATGGCATGGCCCACCACTTTGCAGATATCGTTCACCACGCCGGAACCAACACCCAGCAGCATATCGCAGGTGGGGTCGAAATGCATAATAACGCTGCCCACTTCCCATTCAGCGGGAGAGATGCGCTCGCCGTGGCAGGGAATGATATAGCAAATATGTTCCACACCGGCCTGGGTCAGCAGTTCGCAAACCTTTTCGCCGGCCACTTTATAGGTATTGTCGTCGCACACCACAAAAGGCTTCTTCTTGCCCATGGCGGCCACCATTTCGGCTACGTGCACAATGGCGCCCCGGCCGATCTTCAGGTAATCCAGTCCGCAGCTGTGGTGCTTGCCGCAGGAGCAATCGTAGCCCTCGTGACGCACGAGCTGTTCCAGAGTCATTTTATCAAACATGGTTTTTTCCTCCTGTTGTTTCCATTTAAATTGAGCAAAGACTGCCCAAAATAGTCCATTATCAT
>JAFYOA010000276.1 GCA_017547865.1 Clostridia bacterium | reverse complement strand
GTTCTCCTGGTGCAGACCGGTTTTGCCGGTGCGGATTACAAAACCGCCGTGGGGAATGCCCTTGTGGTCACGATCCAGTTCTTCCTGAGAGATAAAGTGCACCGTGGTGTCGTATTCGTCAAAATACTTGGGCATGGTTTTGATCTCGTTTTCAATGCGGGCGAGATCGGCGCCGGGCTTGGCCACCACATAGCACAGGCGGGTGTGCTTTTCACGGGTGGTCAGCTGCGGGTTTTCGCCGTTGCGAACGGCTTCCAGGACTTTTTCCACCGGGCAGGTGTACTGGCGGGCATCCTGCACGCCTTCCACACGGCGAATGGCATCGGAATGTCCCTGGCTGACGCCTTTGCCCCAGAAGGTATAGTCGTTACCGTTGGGCAGCAGGCAATTGCTGTACAGGCGGTTCAAAGAGAACATGCCCGGGTCCCAGCCCACGGAGATGACCGCCACATGGCCGCTTTCTTTGGCTGCGGCATTCACACGGTCAAAATGCAGGGGGATGTCGGCGTGGGTATCGAAGCTGTCGATCACATTGAAATGACGGGCCAGAGCAGGGGACATGGTGGGCAGATCGGTGGCGCTGCCGCCGCACAGGATCATCACATCGATCTCATCTTTATATTTTTCGGCATCGGCGGCAGGGTATACCTTGGCGCCGGTCAGGGTTTTCAGTGTTTCGGGAGCACGGCGGGTAAAAATGCCGAAAAGCTCCATATCGTCATTCTGCAGCAGGGCGCACTCCACGCCGCGGCCCAGATTTCCGTATCCGTAAATACCGATTTTCATGTGTTTCGTCCTTTCTGTAAAGGGAATCATACCTTTACTATGATAAAGCAAACCATTCCCGCTGTCAAGATTTTTGAATGGCCGGCATAAAAAAATGCGGCAGAACCAATGTCCGCCGCATGCAGTGTTACTGTACGTTTTCCATTTTGGTGTAGTTGAGCACCGTAAAGCTGTACTGGGGCTCTTCGGTGGTGTTTTCAATGCCGTAATCGTGGGTGGAAAGAACACCCACGCCGTTTTGCACCACGATCAGCATGTTGCCGGTGTTTTCCTCGCTGGTGGCATCGGTGTATTCTACCAGCACCAGATAGGTGTTTTTGGCATCGCTGCAGCGCAGCACGCCGGTACCGGTGTAGTTTACCGTATCATCCATGTATTCGTAGTTCACCACTTCGGTCTCTATGGTAAAGCTTTCCACCATGAACGCAGGCTTGGCATCAGGCCGGAAGATTACCAGCAAAGCGATGATCGCCACACAAACAGCGGCAGCGGCCAAAAGGATTTTCTTATTCTTCAGGATCTCTTTGATATTCATGCGGGCTCCTTATCATTCTTTGAATTTACCCTGAAATTATACAGGAAAACACTGAAAATGTCAAATTTGGGCCCATAAACGGAACAGAGACACCCGCGGACGGATGCCTCTGCTGCATGTGTATGGATGTTACAGAACGATCTCCTGGTGCTTTTCGGCAGACTGGTACAGAACGTCCAGCAGCTTGGCGCTTTCCAGAATGTTTTCAATGTGGCTGCGGGTCTTTACGCCGGTGTTAACGGATTCCACAAAGGCCTTGTCTTCGCACAGGTACATGTTGGGAATGTCGTAATCGGGGGCGATGGTCTCCAGGGTGTCGCCATCGTAGTATTCAAACTTGCCGCAGTAGGTCAGGCGGGCACCGCCCTTGTCGCCCAGGAAGTCGATAAAACGTTCTTCGGGCTTGATGTTCTGTGCCCAGGCACCGTTGAAGGTGATGCTGGCCTTATCGGTGCGCACGTGGCCGGCGATGAAGTCGTCCACGTCGTTGGTGCCGTTTTCCACATCAGAGGTGTCTTCGGCCCACATGGATTCATAGTGATAGGACTTCATATCCTTGGCCATTTCGCTGTAAGCGTCGCAGGTCAGGGTCTTCAGCTTGGCGCCGCCCAGAATGTACAGAATGAGGTCCAGATAATGCACGCCCCAGTCGATGAGCACGCCGCCGCCGGACTGTGCCTTGGTGGTGAAAGCGCCGCCCAGACCGGGAATGCTGCGGAAAGCACGGAAGTTGCAGACCACATGGTACAGCTTGCCGAACTTGCCTTCGCGGTTCATTTCTTCCAGCATTTCAACGGACTTATGGTAACGGTTGCAAACGCCGATGTTCAGCATCTTGCCGGCCTTTTCGGCAGCTTCGGCCATTTCGCAGGAAAGGGCGTAGTTGATGGTGATGGGCTTTTCGCAGAACACGTGCTTGCCGGCCTGCAGGGCATCCATGGTCACGGTGTAGTGGGCGTAGTTGGGGGTCAGCACATACACGGCATCCACTTCGGGGTCGGCCAGGGCCACTTTGTAATCGGTGATGACTTCTTCCACCAGTTCGGGGTAAGTCTCTTTCATTTTCTGTGCCTTTTCTTCAATCAGGTCACAGGCGTATTTGATGCGGATGTTGTCCATCTGGGCAAAGGCCGGGAAATGAGCCTGGGAAGCGATGCGGCCGCAGCCGACAACAGCAAGTACAGTTTTGTTCATATTTCAAATCCTCCGTTATGTATTGGTTGCTACAGTTAGTTTACAACTTGCCGGGCGGAAAGTAAAGCGTTTTGTGTTATTTTTCTTTTTTCTCTGTTCAATCTCCGGGGCATCACACGGCATACTTTGCCGCGCCGCCGGAAAAGAAAGATATATCTGCAAAGATGCTTGACAAAAAAACAATGTGTTGCGATAATGTTTCTGCAATGTATTGCTGCGAAAAAAGGAGAACGCATATGTATAAGTACGAATTGCACAGCCACACCTCCGAATGCGACCGGGATGCCGCTCTCAGTGCCAAGGAACTGGTGCACCTGTACAAAGCTGCCGGTTACGACGGCATGGTAATCACCGATCATTACATCGAGCGGTTTTATACGCTGTGGTTTCCGGAGGAAGTGCAGGGGCTGACCCACGAGCAGCAGGTGACCCGCTGGCTGAAAGGCTTTCGTACCGCAAGAGAAGAGGGCGAAAAGATCGGTTTTACCGTGCTGCCCGGCGCCGAAGTGCGGTTCGACCATTACCCCAACGATTATGTGCTTTATGGTGTGCACGAGGATTTCTTTTACACCGTGCCCCGGCTGAACGAACTGAAGAGCGTGCAGGAACTGCTTGCCCTGATGCCGGAGGGCGTGTGTGTGGTGCATGCCCATCCGTTCCGGGATGATATGGCGGTGGCCACCCCCACAGGGTTGTTTGGGATAGAAACCTACAACGGCGGTACCGAACGTTTCCGCAATGACCTTGCCCGCCAGTTTGCGGAACACTACGGCCTGGCCAAAACCTCCGGTTCGGACATCCACAGCACCGCCCGGCTGGCCAAGGGCGGTATCATGACCGAGCGGCCCATCCGTACACCGGAAGACCTCTCTGCCGTGCTGCGCAGCGGTGAATATCAGCTGATTGAAACCTACTGAGAATAGAACAAAACCCCCGGGATTTTCCGGGGGCTTTTTTATGCGGCAACAATGCATTTTTTTAGAAAAGCGCCAAGCTTGGGCACGAACAGCTGGAGCAGGGTGCCGATGACATAACAGAACAAAGCAAACACCACCGTGACGTAGATGAACACCAGCAGGTAGCCCCAGGTGTTGTCCATCAGCAGCGAGAGAGGGTAGATCTGCTGCAGGAGGGGCAGGATCTTTGTGCGCACGGCTTCGTGGGTCAGGTACAGTTGCAGGCAGAAGCTGCCCAAAAAGTAGAAGGGTTTGTGGTTAAACAGGCCAGACAGCAGGCTTTTGCCGGAGAAAGACAGAGAGACCGAAACAGCAAGGATCGGCAGCAATACCAGGTCGATATCGGAACGCGAGGCGGTGGCCGCAAAGAAAAACACGGTTCCGTAGCCGAGAAGTTCTCCTAAAGTGACCAGAATTCTGCCGAAAATGGTAAAACGCAGCTTGATAAACTTTGCCACCACGTGGTAGCAGATGCAGCCGAGAGAAATTTCTGCCAAAGCGCGGAAAAGACCGTTGTAAATAAACAGATGGGGAATGTAAGTGACCGTAAGGCTGATGCCCTTTCCCTGCTGGTAGGCATACCCGGTGAAAAGCAGCACAAGGACCGGTGCGACGATGTGGTCAAACACATCGGTGAACCGCCGGCGAAGGGGATACAGAACCAGCATGGCAAGCAGCATGGCAGAGATGTACCAGGAACCCATAATGCGGTGGCCCATATCGTAGCTGCCGGACATTTCCAGCATGAAAATATTGTAGAACGAGCGGAAAAACTCTGTGGAAGAGACGGCAGCTTCCATTTGCCCGGCAATTTGTGCGGCGAAGAACGACATGAACCAGGCCACAACGTAAAACGGGAAAATGCCGCCCGCCTTGTGCAGAACAAAAGAAACGGTTTCTTTTCCCAGGGGGGTGTAGGCTGCTTCCCGTTTCTTCATTGTTTTCGCCATTAAAAAGCCGGAAACAATGAAGAAAAACTCTACGGCAATGTAGCCGCCGGGGAAAAATTTGGAAGAATGGAAGCACATCACCATCAGGGTGAACAGGAATTTCATAAAGTCAATGGACCCGTTTCGGCGGGCCGCATGTGCTGCTTTCATGTAAGTACCTCGGTACAATTATTTTATGATGGGCGCTGCTGTGGGGAATGGGGCATCATTTCCGGTTCTGAATAAATGCTTCCAAATTGGTGGCCCGGTGGTATTTTACAGAAGCCGCTTTGTCTTTCTGCAGAACCGTATCGGTCAGATCGATCTTGTTGATGGCGGCGATGGCCACAATGTAATGGAGCATATCGGCCAGTTCCGTACCCAGTTGTTCCTGCAGGTCTTCATCACCGGCGGCTTTTCGCTTGCTGCGCTTGTTCAGCACTTCCGCCACCTCGCCGAGCTCTTCCACCAATTTCATGAAAAGACTCTGTTCGGTTGCCCATTCGCCGTAGTGCTCAAACAAATAAGCCTGCATATCCTCAATGGTTACGTTCATGGCTTTCCTCCGGAATGATAGTTTGGTTTTATTATACAGCGGGAACGAAGGATGTTCAAGCCGTGGCGAAAAAACAGCCTGCAAAATCTTTTTTCCGGTTGCGCAAACAAACCGCAGGCCGTATAATAAGGGCAGAAAAACTCCATAGGGAGGAAAAAGCAATGGATAAACGATTGTATGATATATTGAACGGCAGAGAGCAGAATTACCTGCTGCCGTTTTTCTGGATGCACAGCAACCGGCACGAGGTGCTGGCGGATATGGTGCAGTCTGTGTACGATTCCGGTGCCCGGGCTTTCTGTGTGGAATCCCGTCCCCACGAGAACTTTGGCCGGGACGAATGGTGGTATGATATGGATCTGCTGCTGGAAGAAGCCCAGAAGCGGGAAATGAAGATCTGGATTCTGGACGACAAGCATTTCCCCACGGGCTATGCCAACGGCCTGGTGACAGAGAAGTACCCCCGGCACAGAAAGTGGCACCTGGTGGAAAACCACGTGGATGTGGTTGGTCCTGCCCCGGAAAGCGCACTGCTGCTGGCCACCCCGCCCTGTGAAGAGGAACGGCTGATCGGCGTGTATGCTCACCGCCGGGAGTGCGAGGGGGAAGAAATTTCCGCTGAAGCCATTGACCTGACCGCCAATGTGCAGGGAGATTACCTCTATTGGGATGTGCCCGCCGGTGTATACCGGGTATTCTTCCTGTACCAAAGCCGCCGCGGCGCCCGCCGGGCAGATCATATCCACCCCATCGATAAAGAATCGGTGCAGGTGCTCATCGAAGCGGTGTACGAACCTCACTGGGATCATTATAAAGAGCATTTCGGAAAGACCATCGCGGGTTTCTTCTCGGATGAACCTTCTTTTAACAATGCGAATGTTTTAAAAGGTGCGCTGTATAAGGGGATGTACGACAATACCCTTGGCCAGCCGGGCCTTGCACTGCCCTGGAACGAAGAAGTGCTGCAGCGCATGAGCGAAAAACTGGGCACAGATGCCCGTCCGCTGCTGGCCGGTTTGTGGTACAAACAGGGAGGCGGTATGCCCGAAGTGCGCGTGGCCTACATGGATACCGTCACCGAACTGTGGGAAGAGAATTTCAGCTATCAGTTGGGGGATTGGTGCCGTGCCCACGGAGTGGAATACATCGGCCATGTGATTGAAGATATGAACAGCCATATGCGCCTGCATCAGTCTGCGGGTCATTTCTTCCGCGCACTGAACGGCCAGGATATGGCGGGCATTGACGTGGTTCTGCACCAGGTAATGCCGGGCATGAGCCGGCATATCCACACCGCCAGCTGTTCCGGCGGCTACACCGACCCGGAATTCTTTGATTTTGTACTGGCAAGGCTGGCGGCTTCCCATGCCCATATTAACCCCCGTATGAAAAACCGTGCCATGTGTGAAGTGTTCGGCGCCTACGGCTGGGCCGAGGGCGTGCCTTTTATGAAGTACCTGATGGATCACATGCTGGTGCGGGGTATTAATTACTATGTGCCCCATGCATTCTCGCCTACCTATCCCGATCCCGACTGCCCGCCGCATTTCAACGCCGGTGGGTTCAACCCGCAGTTTGAGGGGTTTGCCAAGCTGATGCACTACACCAATCGCGTGGCACATCTGCTGGATGGCGGAAAAGAGATCGTCAGCGCAGCCATTCTGTACAATGCCGAGGCCGAGTGGGCGGGCAGGGACTATATGCTGATGCAGAAACCGGCCAAAAAGCTGTACGAAGCCCAGCTGAACTACGATTTTCTTCCCACCGATACCCTGCTGAAGGATGCTGCCGTGGCCGATGGGAAGCTGGTGGTGAACGCCATGGTGTACCCCGCGCTGGTGGTGCCCTATTCGCAGTTCCTGCCTGCAGCCTTGCTGGAAAAACTGGCTGCTCTGGAGCAGAGCGGCATGAAACTGGCCTTTGTGCAGGCAAGGCCCGATGGATGTACCTGCGGTGAGGTCATCCCCCTGGAAAAGGTGGCAGACTACGTACGTGCCGCCGGCGGAACGGATGTGCAGCTTGCCGAAGAGGCCCCCTACCTGCGTATGGCCCATTACCGCCGCGACAATGCGGACGTGTTTATGTTTGTGAATGAATCCATGACAGCGGTTTTCGATGGTGAGATCCGGCTGCCGGTTTGCGGCAAGGGCACATACCTTGATCTGCTTTCCGATACCGTTTGTGTGATCGGCGCGGAAACGGGCAGCGTGCATCTTCATCTGGAAAAAGCCCAGAGCTGCCTGCTGGTGTTTGGCGGCGAAGTGCCGACCGGTTTGAAAGAATATGCGCCGCCTGCGTTGGGAGAGGAACTTTGTTCCAACTGGACACTGGCACGGAAGCAGGCACAGTACGATACAGAATACGGCGAGGCCAAGCCCATTGAAAAACTGTACAACGTATGCGGCCCCAAGGGTGATCCGGGTTTCTCCGGCTGGATGAAGTATGAAACCACCTTTGAAACTGCCGAAGAGGTGAACGGCTTTGACCTTGGCCTGGTGGGTGAGTGTGTACACGCTTGGCTGGACGGTGAAGACCTGGGCGTGCGGGTGACGTTCCCCTACGCGTACGAAAAGAAGATGGCCCCCGGCAAACACAGCCTGGTGCTGGAAATCACCAACAATCTGGTGCATCGGCATAAGGATCATTTCTCCACCTTTATGCAGATCACACCCTCCGGTCTTTTGGGCCCGGTGAAGATTTTGAAGTAAAACACAAAGAAAAGCCGCCTTTGTCTGTTGAACAAAAGCGGCTTTTTCTGGCACCCCCTGCGGGAATCGAACCCACAACTAACCCTTAGGAGGGGTTTATTATATCCATTTAACTAAGGAGGCGTGCGTTGTAATAAGAATACAACAAAAACAGCGCTTTGTCAAATGGGGGCAGAAAAAAACGAGGCTGCTTTTTGATGAAAAGCACAAAAAAATGCTTGCCTTTTTGGCGTGAATGTGGTATCATATCATGGACAAAAAATGAGGAGGTGAAACCATGCCGAACATTAAGTCTGCTAAGAAGCGCGTTCTCGTCATTGCTAAGAAGACTGCCCAGAACAAGGCTACCAATTCTGCTCTGAAGACCGAGATCAAGAAGGCCAATGCCGCTGTTGAAGCCAACGCCGAAAACAAGGTGGAAGCTGTCCGCGTCGCCATCAAGAAGATCGACCAGGCCGCTGCCAAGGGCATCATGCACAAGAATACCGCTGCCAGAAAGAAGTCAGCTCTCGCTAAGAAGCTGAACCAGGCGTGATCGGATTTTCCGAAGCGTTAAAAAGAACAGAGCCGCCTGGCTCTGTTTTTTTTATTTGTTCAAATCGGCCGAGTGTAAAATATTCACCTATTTACAGAAATCGGCTTGACTTTTCTTTTTATTTTGGGTAATATTAACTTGTAGCAAGTTTTAACTTTAGCAAAGGAAAGAGGAATTGATCTATGAAAGCTCTGCGTACCATTCTTGTTATTATTGGCGCCATCACTTCCATGGCCGCGGTTGCCGCCGGCGTGTTCGCTTATATGGAGCATCAGAAGAGCGAGGAAGAGCTGGAACATTATCTGGATTGCTCCATCCAGTAAACGTTTGCATGCTGCAGCCGGTCGCTTGGCCGGCTGTTTTCTTTTTGCATCAGTGTTTTTCTTTTGGTTTGGCAAGAAGTGCGGCGATATACCCAAAGAAAATTGCCGCTCCAATGCCCGCAGCACCCGCCGTTACGCCGCCGGCGAAAATTCCCGGCAGGCCTTTTTCTTCCACTGCTTTTTTCACACCCTGGGCCAGGGCGTTCCCAAAGCCGCACAGGGGTACGCCGGCGCCGCTGCCGGCAAAATCCAGCAGGGGCTGGTACAGGCCAAGTGCCCCCAGCAGCACACCGGCGGTCACATACATCACCATAATGCGGGCAGGGGTCAGCTTTGTGCGGTCGATGAGCAGCTGGCCGATAACGCAGATCAGCCCGCCCACCCAGAATGCATTGAAGAATTTCATGGCAACAGCTCCTTTTTTATGCTGTTTATAGTGTGGGCAATTCTGCGGTGGGTTTACCTGCCAAAATTTGTGTGAAAAAATAAAAGTTTTTTTGAAAAAACACTTGCTTTTTTTAAAGAGTTGAGGTATAATAATCAAGCACTTTGGAAATGGACGCTTAGCTCAGTTGGCTAGAGCATTCGCTTGACGTGCGAAGGGTCAGCGGTTCAAGTCCGTTAGCGTCCACCATGCAAGGCATCAATCAATTTGATTGATGCCTCTTTTTTTGCCTGTACGCCGTTTTCGGATTCGGATTTGTTTGAGAGGAGTTTGATTATGGTTCGCATCGAAGATTACATTTCTCAGCTCATTGGCCTGCTGAAAGAACAGTTTGGCTCCCGCCTGCTGTATATTGGCCTGCAGGGCAGCTACCTGCGGGGAGAGGCCACCAAAAACAGCGACATCGATATCATGGCGGTCATCGATGAAATGCGTGCTGCGGATCTGGCCGCGTACCGCACTGCCATTGAATCTATGGAGCATTTTGATCGATCCTGCGGTTTTATCTGCAGCCGGAAAGACCTTGCCCATTGGAACCCGCTGGAAATTTGCCATTTGCTGCACAGCACCAAAGATTATTTTGGTGTGCTGGCAGAACTGGTGCCTGCCTACACCGAGCAGGATCTGCGCAATTTCATTAAATTCAGCCTGAACAACCTCTACCACGAGATCTGCCACCGGTATATTCACAGCACCCCGGAAAAGAACAGGGATTACCTTCCCGGCACGTATAAAGGTGTGTTTTTCATTCTGCAGGACCTGCACTACCTGCGTACCGGCTGCTTTGCCGCCACCAAGGCAGAGTTGCTGCCGCTACTGCAGGAGAAAGACCATGCCGTGCTGGCCCGTGCTTTGGAACTGAACAGCGCAGAGACCTATGATTTCGACGAAAGCTTTGACCTGCTGTTCACCTGGTGCCAGGAAACGCTGGCCTCGCTTTGATAATGAAAAATTGGCAGCTGCTTCGGCGGCTGCTTTTTGCTTTTGCTTGGTTGCGAAAACAGGGCGGTTCTGCTATACTGGAATGGAAATGAGGGAATACCATGAAAAACGTGAGCAAAACATTGTACATTCCGCTGTATGGCAAGGCATTGGTCAGCCGAAAAGGTCTGTTCATGCAGGATAAAACCGCCGAGACGATTTGGGCGCAGGAAGGTTTTCCTCTGGGCGGAAAGGCACGTTCCAAATGGCTGGCATATTTCATGGGCATGCGCAGCGCGGTGTTCGACCGCTGGGTGATTGAAAAACTAAAAGAAAACCCCGGTGCCCCGGTGCTGCATATTGGCTGCGGGCTGGATAGCCGCATTCTGCGCACCGGAGTGCAGAGCGTTTGGTACGATGTGGATTTTCCGGATGTGATTGAAGAGCGGAAGCACTTTTTTGAAGAAACGGAGACCTATCGCATGCTGGCCGGCGACGCCCGCGAAGAGGCCTGGCTGAAAGAAATTCCACAGGCAGAAACCGCTGTGGTGGTGATGGAAGGCCTGAGTATGTATCTGCAGCCCGATGAATTGAATGCTCTTTTGCAGCGGCTGGCAAAGCATTTCGGGCATGTTTATCTTCTGCTGGATTGCTACACTTCTTTCGCTGCGAAGGCTTCCAAATACAAGAATCCCATCAACGAAGTGGGGGTGACCCGGGTGTACGGCCTGGATGATCCGCTGGCTTTGACGGGCGGCACGGGCTTTTCTTTTGAACGGGAACTGCCCATGACCCCGGATGAGATGATTGACGAGCTGAAAGGCATGGAGAAGCGGATTTTTAAAACGGTGTATGGCGGCAAAATGGCCCGCAAACTGTACCGGCTGTACGAATACCGCAGCGGGCGATGAATTTTGCTTGCATCCGGTGGCTGCACTTGGTATAATAATTTGTAATGCATAAAGAGGAGATTTATTTTACGAAAGGAGACCGGCAATGACAGGACAGAGAAAGCGCACCTGGGCACAGATCGACCTGACTGCGGCGGAGCACAATTACCGCAAAGTGCGGGAGGCAGTGGTTCCGGGCACCATGGTGTGCTGTATCATCAAAGCCAACGCGTATGGTCATGGTGCTGTGCAAATGGCGCGGCTGTATGAAGAACTGGGCGCGGAGTTTTTTGCTGTTTCCAATATTGAAGAAGCACTGCAGCTGCGGCGTCACGGCATAGAACGGCCGATATTGGTGCTGGGCTATACCGACCCCGCCTGTGCGGCCAGTTTGGCAGATAACAACATTTCTCAGGCTGTTTTTTCTTACGAATACGGCTGTGCCCTGGCCCAGGCCGCCCGCGCGGCCCAGGTCACGGTGCGCATCCATATCAAAATCGATTCCGGCATGAGCCGCATCGGCTTTGTGTACCATCAAATCGGCGAAGACGACGATAACCTGCAGCAGGCCGAAGATGTTTGCCGCCTGCCCGGGCTTTTCCCGGAGGGTGTGTTTACCCACTTTGCCGCTGCGGACGAAGGGGAAGACGGACGGCTGTTCACCCTGCGGCAGTATGGCTGCTTTAAAGAAGCCATTGAGACGTTCCAGCGGGACGGCATCGACTTTTTGGTGCGGCATTGCTCCAACAGTGCTGCGATCTTCGATTACCCGGAGATGCACCTGGACATGGTGCGTGCCGGTGTGGTGCTGTATGGCCTGCCGCCTTCGGGCGCTGTGCGGAATTTGCCCGAGCTGAAGCCTGTGATGGAGCTGAAGAGCGTGGTCTCTTTGGTGAAGACCATTCGCCCCGGCGATACGGTGAGCTATGGCCGCCGTTTTACCGCCGAAAAACCCACCCGCCTTGCCACGGTACCCATTGGCTATGCCGATGGCTACCTGCGTTCCAATTCGGAGACAGGCGCCTGCATGCTGGTGAAAGGGCACAAGGTACCGGTTGTGGGACGCGTGTGTATGGATCAGCTGATGCTGGATGTGACCGGAATTGATGATGTGCAGCGGGGCGATACCGTGACGGTGTTCGGCACCGATGGTGATGCTGCCATTTCGGTGGATACGCTGGCCAAAAACAATCATACCATCAATTACGAACTCATCTGTGCGGTTGGGCCGCGTGTGCCGCGGTTCTTCTTTAAAGAGAATCGGCTGGTGTGGGTGGATGACCCCGTGGCCGAAGACTACGACGAATACATTGAATAAAAAACAAAGTCTGAAAGAGAAGCTGCTCTTTCAGACTTTTCTTTTATTTGCTCAGGGGATCCAGGGTGATATACACGTCCATGTAGTGTGTGCCGTCGCGGTCGTATTCTTTTTCAAAGCAGGGGAGCACGCACTCATCCCGCCAGCCGCGCAGGCGATTGATTTTCATATAGGACTGCACGGTGTGGTATGCATTTGGAATGAGATCGAAAGGCGCATCCATTGGAGAACGGATGGTGATGACGCAGTAGCGGGCGGCGGGTTGCTCGGCGAATTCCATGTCGGCAGGGGCGGGGGCATCCTCCGGCAAAATACAGGCGGCGGCGTACCCGTGCATATGGAAGACATTGATCTGCTCCTGGGAAACAAAGGGAAAATCCCACCCAATGATGGGCGCGGTTGTCAAACCGTGCTGCTCCCGCCAGCTTTTTACGCGGGTGATGGCGTCGGTTTCCGGGTCCGGGCTGATCACAGCGTACCTCGCCATGCGAAACGCCGGGAGGGTTTCCACGCGTACCGGGGAGTAGACGTCCCGAGCGTTGTTCATGTCGTCTTTTAACAGCTGGTCAACGGCACAGGAAAAGATCTCTGCCAACTGCAGCAGCTTTTCAATCTCCGGCAAAGCGGCGCCGGATTCCCACTTGGCCACGGTTTGCCTGGTCACGTCCATTGCTTCTGCCAAATCTTCCTGTGTCATGGAGCGGCGCAGATGGCGAAGGTACTGCAGATTGGTGCTCAAATACATACTGTTTTCTCCTTGTGTTGTTTCACCGGTGTGGTTTCAGTATAGTGGAAACGCGGGGGAAAATCCATTCCCTTCTGCGGGCGAAAATGGGTTTTTGAGCAACCGGCAGTTGCGGTCAGCTTTGCTCCTTTTCTGTTTGCCGCAGGTATTCTTCCGCTTCTTCCCGGCTGTGGAGGATATGGATGTCCTTTTCCGGGTATTTTTCCAAAACGGCCAGCAGCTCCGGCAGGGATTGGGTACGGTACCGGCGGATGCGGTCCATGAAGGCGGGGTCTTCCTCTGTTTCCGTCCAGCAGTTGCCCACTCGGGGCTTGCCGCGGCGGTCCCGCACACCGGAGAGACAGACCTCCGGGTCGTAATCCAGCAGCAGCACCGTGTCGCAGGCCTGCACCCGCTTTTCCACAGAGGCCGGGTAGTTGCCGTCCATGATCCAGGCGTCGGTCTCCAGCACCGCCTGCACCTTTTCGTGGAAGATGGACTTGGGGATCTCCGTGCGGTCCGGATTCCAGAAGAACAGATCCAGGTGGTACACGGGAATGTTTGTGATCTCGTGCAGAGCGGCGGCAAAGGTGCTTTTCCCGCTGCCGGGGGAACCGATGAGGATGATTTTTCTGCCGATCATCTTGCGTTTTCCTTTCATTGAGACAAAACAGGAGCAGCGCTGGGCTGCCCCTGTGGGTGTTATCGTTTCATGGGGAGGAAGCCGACCTTCTTCATCACCTTAGCCAATGTCTTGGAGGCAATGCGGGAGGCCTTCATGGCGTTTTCGGTGAAGCAGGTATCCAGATAGGCTTTGTCGCCGATGAGACGGTTGTACTCGGCCTGAATGGGACGCAGGTGATCCACCACGGCTTCGCCTACGGCCAGCTTGAAGTCGCCGTAGCCCTTGCCTTCGAATTCCTTTTCAATGGCGTCGAAATCCTTGCCGGTAATGCAGCCGTAGATCTCCATCAGGTTGTTGATGCCGTCCTTGCCTTCGGCATAGCGCACGCAGGCTTCGCTGTCGGTCACGGCGCGCTTGAACTTGCGGATCACGTCGTCCGGCTTATCCAGCAGGTTCACGCAGGCGTTCACGTTTTCGTCGGACTTGGACATCTTCTTGGTGGGGTCCTGCAGGGACATGATCTTGGCGCCGTTCTTCATAATGTAGCCTTCCGGCACGGTGAAGGTGGGGGAGTAGGCGGCGTTGAAGCGTTCGGCAATGTTGCGGGTCAGCTCCAGGTGCTGCTTCTGGTCAATGCCCACGGGCACCAGGTCGGCCTGGTACAGCAGAATATCCGCAGCCATCAGGGAAGGATAGGTGAACAGGCCGGCGTTGACGTTGTCGGCGTGCTTCTGAGACTTGTCTTTGAACTGGGTCATGCGGGAGAGTTCACCGAACTGGGTGTAGCAGTTCAGCACCCAGGCCAGCTG
>JAFYOA010000275.1 GCA_017547865.1 Clostridia bacterium | reverse complement strand
TGCCAGCTTCCGCAAGTATCTGAAGGAAAAGTTCACCACCAAGGTGAACCTGAAAGCGGCTTACTTTGTGGATGGTACGGATGAAAATCGTAAGGCGCTGGGGGAGAAGATCAATGAATCTCCCATTGATATAGGTCTCATCGGCATCGGCGAAAACGGTCATATTGCGTTCAATGATCCCCCGGCGGATTTTGAAACGGAAGAGCCCTACATTGTGGTGAAACTGAACGATACCTGCAAAAAGCAGCAGGTGGGCGAAGGCTGGTTTGCTACCCCGGATGACGTGCCCACCCACGCGGTTTCCATGTCTGTCAAGCAGATCATGAAGTGCAAAAAAATCATCAGCTGTGTGCCCTATGCCGTAAAGGCAGATGCTGTGTACAAGACCATCTCCGGTGAACTTTCCAATCTGGTGCCTGCCACCATGCTGAAGACCCACCCGGATTTCACCTTGTACATCGATCACGACTCCGCCGCAAAGCTGTCTGTTCCCGTGCTGTGGGATGTGAAATAAACCGAATGCCCCGGCCTGCCGATGGCCGGGGTTGTTTTTTGCGGGGAGAAGATGCGGCAATGCAATTTCTTACATTTACTTTTGCGGCTGTCTATGCTACAATAAACTTACAGATATTTCCGGAAAAATGTATGGCAAGGGGAATGAAAAATGAACTTCTTAGAAGAAAAAATCGTGAAAGACGGCATTGTAAAACCCGGTAACGTACTGAAAGTGGACAGCTTTCTGAATCATCAGATGGATATTGCGCTGATGGAAGAGATCGGCCGGGAGTTTAAACGCCGTTTTGCAGACAGACCTGTAACGAAAGTGCTGACCATCGAGGCTTCCGGCATTGGTATTGCGGCGTTTGTTGCCAAAGAATTCGGCGTTCCCATGGTTTTTGCCAAAAAGTCTAAGTCCATCAATATCGATGGCGATATGTATGTGGCCGAAGTGGAGTCTTTTACGCATAAAAACCGGAATCAGGTCATCGTTTCCAAGCGTTTTCTTCAGGCAGACGAACATGTGCTGATCATCGATGACTTTTTGGCCAATGGCTGTGCACTGCAGGGGCTGATCTCTATTGTGGAGTCTGCCGGTGCTGTGGTGGAAGGCTGCGGCATTGTGATTGAAAAAGGCTTCCAGATCGGCGGCCGCGTGATCCGCAACCTGGGGTACCGCGTGGAATCCCTGGCGATTGTGGATGCAATGGATGCCGAAACCGGCAGCATTACATTCCGGGAGCAGTAATCGGGAATATTTCTGCGGCGAAAGTGGGAAAATAGTGGATGGCCCGGTGAACGTGTGAATTTGTGGAGGTGATAGGAATGGAAAAACAGGAATTTTTGAAAGAATACAATATCAGCGAGAAAGATCTTGCTGCGGCGAATATCTCCTGGGAAGAGCTTATGCTGATCGAACAGGAATACAACAAGCTGGAAAGCACCATGCGCGAACTGGGAAAGTCCTTCATCGATGAGTACCTGTACGACATTGAAACCGCCGGTATCCATTCTTATCGTTACCGTACCAAAGACGTGTGGCATCTGCTGGAAAAGGTAGTGCGCAAAAAGAAGGAAAACCCGGAAAAATTTGCCAAGCTGGATCACACCAATTTTTATAAATATGTGACCGACCTCATCGGCATCCGTGTGTTTTTCCTTTACCGGGAGGACTGGATCCATTTCCACCGCTACATTACCAAGCGGTTTGAAAACGACCCGGATCAGTATATTCGCGACCGCCTGCAGGATTTTGACGAGGATCCCTCTCATTATTATATTGCCGAGCGGCCCAAGGCCTACAAGCGCACCGGCGACAGCAAAATTTACAACAGCAAAGAAATCGAGATCATCACCACCGGCATTTACCGTTCTCTGCATTATACCGTTAAATATAAGGGCTATTATGTGGAAATTCAGGGCCGCACCCTGTTTGAGGAAGGCTGGAGCGAGATCGACCACGACATTGTGTACAAAGAGGCAGAAGACGACGAAATGCTCCGGGATTATTCCAAGC
>JAFYOA010000274.1 GCA_017547865.1 Clostridia bacterium | reverse complement strand
CCCGCCAATTTACTCTATGACGTTATGAACGGAAAAGCGGCGTGATTTCTCACGCCGCTTCCGAAAACATTATTATACTGTTTTATTGGACCGCCCTCTCCCGCACCTTTTGTTTTGTATAGAGCAGAAAGCATCACAGCTTGCTGTTTTTGGTAATGACATCCTGTGCCCAGGCAGCCCATTCCGTCTCCACGCCGATATCCTCGTAGGAGGGGTAATCCTTGGCGATCCAGCCGCCGGCTTTGCGGAAAAGTTCACACATTTCCAGGGCGCGTTTTTCAATCAGCTCGCGGTTGCCGGTGGGAAGAACCTTCTGAATGTCTACGGGAGAATAGAACGTTACGCGGCTGGCAAATTCCTCGGCCAGCACTTCGGCAGGATAAGCATCCGGCTGGTCAAACTGGAACACATCCACGCCCGCATCGATCAGGTCTTCCATCAGGCCGTAGTTGTAACCGCAGGAATGCATGATCAAAGACATACCGGCCTCATGCACAGCATCGCCCAGCTTTTTGTAGGCCGGCTTAAACAGATCGTGGAAAGACTTGGGAGAAATAAAGGTAGTCTCCTGCATGCCCATGTCATCAAAGATCATCCAGGCATCGATGCCGCAGCCAGCCAGGCCGCGAATGACTTCCACTTCGTAGTCGGCGATCTTATCCACAAAATCGGCCACCATTTCGGGGCACTCAATGGTATCCATCAGGGCGTTGGTCAACAGGCGGGCATCGCGCAGGGTAGAGAACAAAGAGGTACCGGTGGCGATCACAAATTTATCGCATTCGGGAAGCCCCTGTTCGATCAGTTCTTTGCCGTAGTTCGGGTCGTAGGCAGGCATATGGAACTCATAGTCGTCCCAATCCTGAATGACGCCGTACACGCATTCGCCCTTGGTTTTGCCGTTGAAGCGGCCGTAAATATTGCCGTATTCATCCCGGCGCACTTCACCGCTGAAACCGGACAGCGCTTTCAGTTCGGGGTAGTTGCCCCAATCGCTGTACGGATCTTCCTTCACGATCGTCCGTCTGGAAGAAATATACTTACTATCCGACTGATTCAGAAAATCATAGCCAAGGCGCGGCGGGGCATCGTGGGCAATCAGGCGTTTGATGATCTCTTTGGAAGTCATGTTCTGTTCCTCCTGTATGTCAAAAAATTTGTGTATATACACAGTATCATATTGGTTATATCACAAAAACAAATGTTTAGCAAGTGAAATATTCTAACCGAAGAAAAAAGGTGTTGCGCCCCGTTTTGCCGTGCGCACAACGGAGAATCTATTGATTTCCGGCCGCAAAACATGCTATAATCCAGGGAAAAGTACTCCATGGGAGGATTCAAAAAATGAATGACGGGATCCACGGGATGCTCCCCCGCGAAAAAATGTGCGAAGGCGCAAAAAAGTACTGGGATTTTTATAATATGGTGCCCGGCGCCGGTTTTTACCAAAAGGAATTCGGCTACTATTCGCTGGAAAAATGGAAACGGGAAGAAGGCCTGCCGCAAGATGCGGATTTAAACAAGCTGTTTGGTTTTGATCCCCAGGGTTACGTAAACGTAGGCGGGCTTGGCTGGTGCGAAGCCGGTTTCAGCCCGGTGTTTGAAGAAAAGATTTTGGAAGACCGCGGCGACTACGAACTGGTGCAGGACTTTGCCGGCCGCTCTGTTCTGTACTTTAAAGGGCGCCGCAGCGGTTTTATGCCGGAATATGTGGATCACCCGGTGAAAGATATGAAAACCTGGGAAGAAAACTGCCTTTGGCGTATGAACCCGGATTCCCCCGCGCGCCAGGCGGCCATGGATCAGTATATTCCCCGAGCGGTGGAAAAAGCGAGACAAGGCATGTTTGTCATTCAGCAGGTGGTGGGCGGCTACATGTACCTGCGCTCTCTTATGGGGCCGGAGCAGCTGCTCTATATGTTCTACGACGATCCCGACCTGATCCACGCCTGCATGCAGCAGTGGCTCACCCTGGCCGACAGCGTGATTGCCCGGCATCAGCAGTATCTTTCCTTTGACGAACTTTTTATCGGCGAAGACATTTGCTATAACCACGGCTCGCTGATTTCCCCGGACATGATCCGGGAGTTCCTCCTGCCGTATTACCAGCAGCTGCTGACCAATATGCGGCGCCGGCAGCTGGATCCAAACCGCAAACTTGGATTCCAGGTGGACACCGACGGCTTCTGCGACGGAGTAATTGATCTGTACCGGGAGTTGGGTATGACGCACATGAGTCCCTTTGAGGTGGCCGCGAACTGCGATGTGATCCGCACCGGCGAAAAATATCCCGACCTGCGTATCTCCGGCGGCGTGGACAAGCGCGTATTGGCGCAGGGTCCGCAGGCGATCGACGAAATGATCGACCGCATCTTCCCCGTAATGCAAAAACGCGGCGGTTTTCTGCCCACCTGCGACCACGGCGTACCGGAGGAAGTTTCCCTCGAAAATTATCTCTATTTCCGCAAACGCTGCCTTGAATTTGCCTGACCAAACATTTGGCTCTTCGGTTTTTCCGAAGAGCCTTTGATTTGTGGAAAAGCTGAAAATTCAAAGTTCTATTAAAAAATTCAATCTCCTGTATTCAAACAGTGAAATATTCGCCGCGGAATAAAAACATATCTCAGCTTGTTTTTTCCTGCGTTCCTATACTATACTTAGTTTATAATTACAGGCATATTTTTACCAAAGGAAAAGCAGCCTGTCCCATTCGGAACAACACCAAAGAAAACAGAAGGAGAATCCATTATGAGCAAAAAAGGTTTGATCGGCGTTCAGATGTCCACCATCGCCCCCAACAAAATGCCCAAATTCGATGCTTACGAATCCATGGCCAAGCTGGCAGAGATCGGCTACAAGTGCATCGAGATCTCCCAGGTTCCCATGAATGCAGAAAACGTCAAGGGTTTCCGTCGTTCTATCGATGAACTCGGCTTCAACGTAGCGGCCATGTCTGCCGCCACCGCACCGAACCCCTACTTCCCCGGCTGCGATATGTCCAACCCGGACGAAATGAAGCAGATGATTGAAGATGCAAAAACGCTGGAATGCGATATGTTCCGCATTGGCGCCATGCCCATGGATGCCCGCTTCTCTCTGCAGTCTTCCATCGACTTTGCCAAGCAGGCAGATGAAGACGCCTGCCAGCTGAAAGAACACGGCATTGATCTGTACTACCATAACCATCACTTCGAATTTGCCCGCCACGACGGCAAGTTCCTGATGGATATCATCAAGGAAAACACAAAATATCTCGGTTTTGAACTGGATATCCACTGGATTCACCGCGGCGGCGTGGATCCCATCAAGTTCATCAACCAGTACGCGGGCCGCATCCGTCTGCTGCACCTGAAAGACTACCGGATCGCCACCATGAGACTGCCCGAGGGTGACATGAGCTCTCCTGAAGGCATGAAGAAAGCCTACGCTGCAATCAACGATATCGTTCAGTTTGCAGAAGTCGGCGAAGGCACGCTGGACATTGCCGGCTGCATCGAAGCCGGTCTGGCCGGCGGCAGCGAATACTTCCTGGTGGAGCAGGATATGACCTACGGCCGCGACCCCTTCGATTCCCTGAAGATCAGCCACGATAATCTGGTCAAGCTGGGCTACGGCGACTGGTTCTGATCCTGTCCGTCCGCAAAAACAGAATAAACAAAAACGGGGAGATGCCGGCACAACGCATCTCTCCGTTTCATTTATTGCAATTATATACAAAGAAAGGAAGCAGACCGCTCTGCTTCCCAATTTTTTGCTTGTTTTTAATTACTTGAAATATCTCTCCGGCAGACCCTGCAGAGCCTTGCCGGACTACCGGCATTAATATTACGGAATGCTCAACACTTTTTGCGCAATTTCTTAACTTCATCCGCAGAAAGAGGAACAAGGATCGTATCGCCGCACATCGCGTGGCCCCAGCACCACATGATTTCCCGATATGCCTGTCCCGTCCGGCGGTCTGCAAGAACCTGATCAACAAGTTTATACGGGTCGACTTTTAATGTAAACTGTATATCACGAGCGTCATAGGGAACATTGGAATATCTCAGACATCCGGGATATGTTTCAGAAAGGATTTCTATAAAATCGCGCTCTTCAATATATTTGTATGTATCCCCCGTCCGGAGATAGGGATGTGCCCCGCCTTCCTCAATGACCATGCAAAAGAAAGTGTCGCCATCCGAAGCTTTCGGATACGGGAACAGATCGTACACCTGCTCCGGAGAGATTTGTTTTGCGCTGCGCATCGTGCAACATCCTTTCTGCCACCATTTTTTATATATAATAGCACAAAAAAACCGGCGGGGACAAGCCCCACCGGTTCGGGTATTAAAATTACTTGAAGTAACGCTTCAACAGGCCTTCCAGACCGCGGCCGTGTCTTGCTTCTTAGGTTACATTACACAGCACCATATTATACCACTGAGAATATTGTCTTTCATTCTCGGCAGCGTATCGTTCACATCCGTTATCAGGAATCTCTTTGGGTACTTCCAGGATACGTACCATTGGACCACCCCAATAGTCCTGCCGAACATGAACCAAAAATCTTCCAGCCGAACCTTGAAACAACGACTGATGGCCTTCCCGGGAATTGCCATGTTTTACTTCCGGCATAACAGGCTTTGCATCTTTCAGTATTTCCCGAATCTGTTCCGGAAAATCATAGGTATATTCCACCATATAATCACTCCTGATTTCAAACCATCTTCCCAGAGGACTCTTAATTATATCGTTTTTTCTACTTATCAAGTTGCTGTTGTAGAAAACACCATCCTGAATATACTCTATCACAAAAAACCGGCGGGGACAAGCCCCACCGGTTCGGGTATTAAAATTACTTGAAGTATCTCTCCAGCAGACCCTTCAGAGCCTTGCCGTGACGGGCCTCATCACGAGCCATTTCATGCACGGTGTCGTGGATGGCATCCAGGCCGTTCTTCTTGGCGCAGGCGGCCAGATCGAACTTGCCGGCGGTGGCGCCGAATTCGCAGTCAACACGCCAGGCGAGGTTGGCCTTGGTGGTGTCCTTCATGTTGGGCTCCAGGTCTTCGCCCAGCAGTTCGGCAAACTTGGCGGCATGCTCAGCTTCTTCGTAAGCAGCCTTTTCCCAGTACAGGCCGATTTCGGGGTAGCCTTCGCGGTGGGCAATACGGGCCATGCACAGATACATACCCACTTCGGAGCACTCGCCGGTAAAGTTGGCCATCAGCTGCTCGAAGATGAACTTCTTGTCTTCTTCAGAGATATCGGGGTTGTTCTTCACGGTCTTGGCATAGATGCCGTACTCGTGTTCAGCGGCCAGCTTGGTGGTATCCATTACCTTAAACTTGCTGCCCGGCACTTTGCACACGGGGCACACAAAATCTTCGGGCATGGTCTCGGCTTCGTAAACATAACCGCAAACAGGGCAAACATACTTTTTCATAATTCGTTCCTCCAAAATCTTTTTTGTTTTTTAAAATGGGTTTTTAATTTTTGTTTTTAAGAGACTTGCTGTTTTGTTCCACGGCAGGGGCCGCAGGTTCCGCTGAAGAGAAGTTCACATTCCTCAAACTCGTGCCCGTACTTTTCTTCCATGGCCTGCATGTAATTCAGCGGAAAAGCTTCTTCCACATCGTGCACTGCACCGCAGCTTTTGCAAACAAAGTGGCTGTGACGGGAAGTGTCACCGTCGAAGCGTTCGTGCCCGTTGATCACACCCAGGGTCAGGGCTGTGCCGTCGGCACAGAATTCCCGCAGGTTGCGATAAACAGTTGCCAGGCTCAAGTCTGGGTTTTCCGGTTTAAGGGAGGTGTACAGCATCTCAGCAGAAGGATGCTCCTTGGTAGAACACAAGGCTTGGTAGATAACCTGCCGTTTCCGGCTGAAGTTTTTTCTCATCTTTTTTCCTCCTCGCCTTTGATGATTTGATTATAGCACACCTTTTCGCATTTGTAAATAGGAAAATGATAATTTTTATTATTTTTATTTTTCTTTATTTTCTTCGTCTTCTTCTGGCTTTTCCAGTTCAACTACGCGGATTTCCAGCAGACGGTTCTTTTCCACGGCGGTTACGGTCACCTGCAGGCCATCGGCCTCAAAGGTCTCCCCCACCACCGGGATCTTTCCGCACTTGCCCAGCACCCAGCCGCTGACGGTGGAGCTGTCGGTATCGTCCTTCACGCCGAAGATATCTTCGAAATTATTGCTGGAAGCAGAGCAGGCCACGATCACGCTGCCATCCGGCTGGCGGCGGAACTGTTCCACCACTTCGTCGTGTTCGTCCCAAATTTCGCCCACCAGTTCTTCCAGAATATCTTCCAGGGTCACCAGGCCCTCGGTGCCGCCGTATTCGTCCACCACAAT
>JAFYOA010000273.1 GCA_017547865.1 Clostridia bacterium | reverse complement strand
GGCCGGTCTGAAGGCCATCATCGCTGTGCACAACACCAACCTGGGCCCCGCCATCGGCGGCTGCCGTCTGTTCCCCTACGCCTCTTACGACGACGCTCTGTTCGATGTTCTGCGTCTTTCCCGCGGTATGTCCCACAAGAACGCTGTGGCCGGTCTGCCTCACGGCGGCGGTAAGGGCGTTATCATTGCCGATCCTTCTCAGAAGACCGAAGCCATGTTCGAAGCTTTTGCTGAAGCTGTGAACAACCTGGGCGGCGACTATATTACCGCCGAAGACGTGAACACCACCTGCGACGACGCCATGGTGATGCTGCGCAAGACCAAGTATCTCTGCGGTCTGCCCATGAACAGCGGCGACCCGTCTCCCTTCACCGCCCGCGGTGTATGGCAGGGCATCAAGGCTACCGCCAAGGTCGCTCTGGGCACCGATTCTCTGGATGGCCTGACCATTGCTGTGCAGGGCCTGGGCAAGGTTGGTTACGATCTGTGCCACCTGCTGCACGAGTCCGGCGCTAAGCTGATCATTGCCAACCGCAGCAACAAGGCTATGGCCGAGCGTGCCGCCGAAGAATTCGGCGCCACCATCGTTCCCACCGAGGCGATTTACGAGCAGGAGTGCGATATCTTCTCTCCCAACGCCATGGGCGCCATCATCAACCCCACCACCATTCCGCTGCTGAAGTGCAAGGCTGTTGCCGGCGGCGCCAACAACCAGATCCTGGACGATGCTTCCGGCCTGGCTCTGAAGGCTCGCGGCATCTACTATGCTCCCGACTTCGTCATCAACGGCGGCGGCGTTATCAATGCTGCTGCTGAAGTGGACGGCCCCTACAACAAGGAAGCCGTTCTGGAGAAGGTGGACAACATCTACAACTCCATCGAGCACATCCTCACCGAATCCAAGAAGACCGGCGAGCCCGAAGGCGTTATTGCCACCCGCTATGCCGAGTCCATCATCTACAAGTAATTTGTGTAAGAAGAGCGCCTGCTCCTTTTAGGGGCAGGCGTTTTTGTTTAGTGAAGAGCGAATGGTTGTGGTGGACCGGCACACGCCGGTCCATAAAATGTTTGCAAGGACAAGCTTTTTATTATTCCATATTCATCGTTCGTTGTTTCCGGTATGTTTTTCACGGCAGATTTTTTCAAAAAATTCCCCGCCGTGCAACGTTTTGCCTTTCTCATTCGTTCTCTATGCAGAAAGGGGGGAGAGATCCTTGTGGGAAGAACTTTACGAAACATATTTCGATGAGCTTGTGGCGTACGGTACACGTATGTACGGAAGCCGAGAGCTTGCGGAAGACCTTGTGCAGGAAACTTTTGTGAAAGCACTGATCAACGCGGGCACCGTGATGGATCTGTCTCCCGGTAAGCGGCGGGCGTGGCTGTACCGCACCTTCAAAAATCTGTTTTATGACCGCTGGCGCCGGGCTGTTCTGGAAAACGAATACCAGCAGAATGAAGTGCCCGGATACGAAGAAGACCAGGGAATGCAGAAAATTGAAAATGCGATGCTGCTGCAAAGTCTGCAGCCTCAGGACAGAGCGATGTTTCAGCTGCGGTATTTCGATGGTTATACCGCCGAAGAAATTGCCGGTATGATGAACCTTCCGCCCGGAACGGTACGTTCCAAACTGTCCCGCTGCCGCAAAGCCTTAAAGCAAAAACTTGAGTTGTAACGGAGGAAACGAATATGGCTAAAAAACTGCTGATTAACTGCGCCACCTGCGATGCAAGAAACATTGCGGAAGAAAACTATGCCCATTACGAACAGATTACCGTGAACTGCGCCATGGTGCTGACCAATGCCAACGGCAAGGCGGTGCTGAATAAACTGCCCTTCGCCCTGAATTGCGCCAATGTGCTGGAAGTGGAGGGAAATGTGGCCCTGCGTACCATCAATGGCAGCAGCGAAATCAAAAGCGGTGATGCCGCTCCAACAGAAAAATACTACATGATGGTTAACGGCACCCTCACCATTGGCCCCAACACCCAGGAACAGTTGAAAAACTGCGTGGGGATGACCATCAACGGCAGTTTGAGCTGCCCGGAAAGCGTGTATTCTTCGCTGAACGGTATTCACGTCAATGGTTCCACCACCTGCTATCCCGATGGTGCCATTGTGCTGAAGCGCAACGCCGTAATAGATAAGCTGTTTGCACTGCGGGCAAAGAACAGCCTGTACTGGTCCAACCGCCGGATGATCATGGTGGACCCGGAGCTGGATGGGGAAAAGCTGAAAGCCAAGGGTGTGACCTTCAGCTCTAAGGAAGTGATTTTGGCCGAGAGCAAGGTGGAAGCGCTAATTGAACTCATCGACGAAAAAGCGGAGATCGTGATTGTTCCCGACGGCACCGCCGTGGTACCGGACGACCTCACCCTGAGCGAAGACACCCTGCGCCGCTACGGAAAAAAGCTGTATGTCATTGGCGATGTGACCGTGCCCGAGGATGCCGCCCCCCTGGCAGAAGTGCAGTACCTGAACGTACGCGGCGACGTGAAGGTGCCCGTGGAGCATAAGGAAAAGCTGCTGGAAGTTCTCACCGAAGTTTCCGGCGAAGTGAAGATCGCTAAGCCCAAGGGCTCTGTGCTGAGCGACAAGCCCTATGTAAAAGTGACGAGATGGATGCTGGAACAGCACCCCAAGGGGCTGGAAGTGTGCGATTGCGCCGCCGTGAAGATTGAGGATGACATTCCCAAGGAACTGATCACCCAGCGGCTGCAGATCTCCGATTGTGCGGTGGTTAAGTGCAGCGAAGACCTGGTGGATGCCGTGACCCTGGTGTGCACCGACGTGGCCCACGTGGGCGATATCGCCGGGGAAGAAGACATGGGCATTGGCGATATGCTCAAGGGTGCACTGGGTGGCATTAAGGGTATGCTGGATACCAAGGTGATTAACGCCGCCGATTACGTGCTGTAAGAGAGAACTTTTCATAACAAAAACGGAGACCGCTTCTTTTGGGAAGTGATCTCCGTTTGTTTATTTCAGCTTCAAAAAACGTTCTGCTGTTTTGTAGGCGATTTGCTCAAACTGGTCGTCGGTCAGCTTCAGCTTCAAAAATTCCTGCACCTCGTGCACCGGGTCCCACAGGGGGTAGTCGGTGCCGTAGGCCATGCGCTCTGCGCCGTACAGATTAATGTACTTTTCCGCTACGCCCTCTTCCATAAACATAAGGGAACTGGAAACGTCGAAAATGCAGTTTTTGTCCTTCAGCTGGTCGTAGGCTTCTTCGTACAGGCGGTAGCCGCCGAAGTGTGCCGCGATCACTTCCAGCTTGGGGAACAGCTCCATCACCCGGCGCAGACGTGCGGGGTGAGAATAATCGTACCGCGGGTCGCCCATGTGGAGGATGACCGGGATGCGCCCGGCAACCGCATCGTACATGGGGAAGAGCTTGGGGTCATCAATGCAGAACCGCTGGGTATCCGGGTGCATTTTTACGCCGTGCAGGCCGTTTTCCAGAATGTACTGCGTTTCTTCTTCTATATTTTCCATCTCTGCGTGCACGGTGCCAAAGCAGATGAAATCATCGTATTGGGCTGCCTGCTGCAGAATAAAATCATTGATGCTGCGGACACGGTCTGCCCGGACAGAAACCGGGAGAACAACGTATTTGGAAATACCCGCTGCCGCGCCGCGGCTGCGCAGCATGGAAACGGTGCCGTCCATACCGCCGCCTTCCAGCTCGTAAAAATCCTTGATGCTGTCGGTGGCTTTCTGGGCAATGGCATCCGGGTATACATGGGTGTGAATATCAATAAAGTGCATGGTCGCGCCTCGGTTCTGTGGGGATTTTATTTGAATATTATACTACTTTGGCAGGAAAATGCAAGATGCGGGCCGCCCGGCAAAAATAAAACAGCGGCAGAGAACGTTCTCTCTGCCGCCGGCGAGGTTATGGTTTGAAAAATTGCGTGCTGCGGAACAGCTTTTTCAGTAGTTCGGCCAGGGGTAAAATCAGCATGCCTGCAAAGAAATTTCCCACGCCGTGGAGGACATCAAAGGCAAGTCCGGCGGCGATCCAGGCCAGCATTTGCTGAAAATTGAACCCGAAGAACAACGCCTGCACAGGGGCGTACAACGTGCCGTAGGCAAAGCCGTGCAAAGCGCACACCACAGGGTAAACGATACAGGCCGCTGCCTTTGGCATTTTCTGCGGCAGCACCATGGTAATGCCCCACAGAATCGTCCACAGGTACAGGTGGGGGATCCACCACATGGAAAAACCGGCGTATACCCCGGTGAGGGCAACATAAATGTAAATGGGCAGCAGCGCCTTTTTGCGGAACACAATGGTGAACAGCATGGTGAACATTCCGAGCAGGTGAATGTTCGGCAGCATTTCCATAATCAGCTTGGAACAGAACATCAATGTGCCCAGCATGGCGAACAGCACCATTTCTGCAATGCTGAGGTTGCTTTTGCGCTTACTTTGTGTACTCAAGCTTGTATGCAGCACCTTCCGTAATATCGGTCACTTCAATGCCGGTCATGGCATATTCGCCATCAATGTAGAAAGCCCAGTAGCTTTGGTCCACGTCGTAATCGGCGGTAATGCCGTTTACAACTTTCATGTACAGGCCAAAT
Source organism: Clostridia bacterium (assembly GCA_017547865.1). The sequence goes on along the minus strand of JAFYOA010000273.1, from coordinate 1,113 downwards.
TCACCCTGGTCACCGTCGATGAGGCCGTGCTCCATCAGGGCGCCGCCCACGGTTTCGGCATCGGTCTTTACGGTGAAGGTAACTTTGTGCTCTCCGACGACAACATCCACCGCAACGGTTTTGGCGCCTTCGCCAAAGGTGGTGTCTTTGGTATAGGCGGCGTCTTTCCAGGGGTCGTTGGCATCGGTTTTCTTGCAGGCGGCCAGGCTCAGCAGGCACAGCAGGGCCAGAAGGACAGCGAGGACAGAACGGATCGATTTTTTCATTTGCTTCATTCCTTTCTTTTTACAAAAGGATAAAATAAAAGTACCCTCCACGGGGTACTAAACGCGCAAAAAGGACCGCTTCCTGCCAAGCGGTATTGCCACGCTTTCCTCCCCATTTGCCCAAGAGACTTTTACGCGCCGCAGACCGATAAGCATTCCGACTTGACCTTTTGCTGGAGTTACGGTAATGGCTGTTGCCGCGGATTTTCACCGCGATTTCCTTATCCCCGAGTACATATTCGTGTACCCGACAACGAAAACGAAGCCGCCTTCGATGATCTGCGTTTATTCTTTTGTCGGTAGTATTATACCACAACTCTTTTTATATGTCAAGAGGCAATACGCACTTAATGCGGTGCCTTGGCATAGGATATATCGAAGGGAGGTGACACTATGCCACGAGTATCACGGCTTGGTATGCGTTCGGTAACGTACGCAATAGAGGCTCGTGAGATCCTTTCAAAATACGGTATAGCGGCAACAGTTGTAAGACTAAGCCCGGGGGATAGTCCACAGGGGTGTGCGTTCGGGCTTGAGGTTGCACGTACTGATGCCGAGCGTGCTGAAATGCTGTTAAGAAAGGCTCAGATAGAATACACCAATCTTACACGGCACAAGTGAGAAACAGTAAGGAAAAAGGGCGATGATTTATTTTGACAACGCCGCAACGACATTCCCAAAGCCTGCGACGGTGGTAAACGCCGTCGCACAGTCGCTTGTCAGCGACGGCAATCCTGGGCGCGGTGCACACGCACCTGCTATGCATGCGGCTGCCGAAATTTACGCCGCACGTAAGGCGGCGGCAGAGCTTTTCGGCGCAAAAGCCGAGAGGGTGATATTCACGTCG
>JAFYOA010000272.1 GCA_017547865.1 Clostridia bacterium | reverse complement strand
CCGTACCGGTGCCGCTTCCCTGAAGATCGGCAAGGCCGAGGCTGTGCTGCCCAAGAGCGAGCAGGCTGCCGATGAGGTGCTGAAGGAAGGCGATTATGTCAAAGTTTACGTGGTGGATGTGAAGGAGACCGAAAAGGGTCCCCGTGCCATGATCTCCCGTACTCACCCCGACCTGGTGAAGCGCCTGTTTGAAACCGAAGTTCCCGAAATTTACGACGGCACCGTGGAGATCAAGTCCATCTCCCGTGAGGCCGGTTCCCGTACCAAGATCGCTGTGTTGAGCCACAACGCCGACGTGGACGCCGTGGGCGCCTGCATCGGTACCCGCGGTGCCCGTGTTACCACCATTGTGGGCGAACTGGGCGGCGAAAAGATCGATATCGTGGAGTACAGCGAAGATCCTCAGAAGTTTGTTGCCAGCGCTCTTTCCCCCGCCACCGTGCTGGGTGTGGAGATCCTGGACGAAGCCGCTCATTCCTGCCGCGTGACCGTGCCGGATAACCAGCTTTCCCTGGCCATCGGCAACAAGGGTCAGAACGCTCGTCTGGCCGCCAAGCTCACCGGCTGGAAGATCGATATCAAGCCCGAAAGCGGCTTTTACGGTGAAGAATAATTTTTGAACCGCTGATAACCCCGAGAAAGGAGCGATTCTGCATGAAAGAAAAGCGAGTGCCCCTGCGTATGTGCGAGGGCTGCGGCGCAATGAAGCCGAAAAAGGAACTGATGCGCGTTGTAAGAACGCCGGATACCACCGACGAAAACGGCAATGTTGTTCCCGGTGTGATTGCGCTGGATATTACCGGCAGCGGCCGCATGAACGGCCGGGGCGCCTACATTTGCCCGGACCCTGCCTGCCTGCAGGCTGCCGCCAAGGCCCGTAAACTGGAGCGCCGGTTCTCCTGCAAAATCGAACAGGAAATTTACGATGCCCTGGAAGAGGAGCTGCGTAAAGTATGACAGATCCGCTGCTTTCCCTATTGGGTATGGCGCGCCGCGCGGGAAAACTTGTCCCGGGCTTTGACGCCGTGCTGCAGAGCATCCGCGCCGGGAAATCCCACGCGGTGTTCATTGCTTCCGATATTTCGGAAAAAACTGCCGAAAACATTTGCTTTGCCGCCGAAAAGGCGAAGGTGCCTGCCCGGCTCCTTTCCTGCCCCATGGCAGAGCTGAGTGCAGCCATCGGCATCAAGACCGGCATTGTGGCACTGGAAGACAGAGGCTTTGCCAAGTCTGCCCTGCGCCGGTGCGAACAGCACAACACCGAAGACACAAAGGAGGAATTGTCCTTATGATGATGAAATACAAGGTCAGCGAAGTTGCCAAGGACCTGAACGTGCCGAACAAAGAGGTGCTCGACATTCTGAAGGATTACGGTGAACCGAAGAAGTCCGTTACCGCCCTGCAGGAAGATGAGCTGGACATCGTGTTCGAAACCTTCACCCAGAAGCGCAGCACCAAGAACTTTGATGAATATTTTGCCAGCGCCCAGCCCAAGGTGCAGGTAACGGAAGAGCCCGCTGCTCCGGCCCAGCCCAAGCCCCAGGCTCCCCGCGGCAACGCATCTGCCGGCAATAACGGCCCCCGCCCCCAGAAGGGCGAACAGCGCCCCGCCAACAACAGCGAGCGCCGCAATAACAACAATAATAACAATAACAATCGTTCTGCCAACAACGGTGAGCGCCGTGCTCCCCAGCAGGGCAACGCCCGTCCCCAGCAGAACGCTCCCCAGGCCCGTCCCGCACAGCAGCCTGCCCAGCCCAAGCCCCAGGCCCAGCAGCCGGTGCAGCAGCCTCAGCAGAACACCGAGCCTGTGAGCCGCCAGCGCGTGAACCGCGTGGTGGATACCCGTTCTTCCAACGTGGATATCGAGCGTTTCAACGAAAAATACGATAACCTGGCCACGGATAAAGTGGGCCGTACCGACAATACTGTTTCCAAGCAGAAGCTGAACCAGAAGAGCAAGCAGAACCGCGGCAAGCCGAAGAACTCCAAGAAGGAGACCGAGGCCGAGCGTCTGCGCCGTATCGCTATGGAGCGCAAGGCAAAGCCCATGACCATTTCCATTCCGGAAGAGATCACTGTGAGCGAGTTCGCCTCCCGTCTGAAGGCCACTGCCGCCGAAGTTATCAAGAAGCTGATGATGCTGGGCGTGTTTGCCTCCATGAACGATACCATCGACTTTGATACCGCTACCCTGGTGGCCGATGAATTCAACGCCAAGGTGGAAAAGGAAGTCGTGGTCACCATTGAAGAGCGTATCATCGACGACAGTGTGGACGACGATGCCAACCTGCAGACCCGTGCCCCCGTTGTGGTGGTTATGGGCCACGTTGACCACGGTAAGACCTCTCTGCTGGATGCCATCCGCAATGCCAACGTGACCGCCGGTGAAGCCGGTGGTATTACCCAGCACATCGGTGCTTACCGTGTGAACATCGGCGACCGTGAGATCACCTTCCTGGATACCCCCGGTCACGCCGCTTTCACCACCATGCGTGCCCGCGGCGCCATGGTTACCGATATTGCCGTGCTGGTTGTGGCAGCCGACGACGGCATTATGCCCCAGACCATCGAAGCCATTCATCATGCCAAGGCCGCCAATGTGTCCATCATTGTGGCCGTGAATAAAATGGATAAACCCAGCGCCAACCCCGACCGTGTGCTGCAGCAGCTCACCGAGCACGAACTGGTGCCCGAAGACTGGGGCGGCGATGTGCCTGTTGTTCTTGTTTCCGCTCTGAAGCACGAGGGTATCGACGATCTGCTGGAAATGATCACCCTGGTGGCCGACATGAAGGAACTGAAGGCCAACCCCGACCGTGCCGCCAAGGGCACCGTCATCGAAGCCCGTCTGGATAAGGGCCGCGGTCCCATTGCCACCATGCTGGTGCAGAACGGCACCCTGCGTACGGGTGATATCGTGGTTGCCGGTACCACCGTGGGCCGTGTCCGCGCTATGATGAACGATCGCGGCCAGCGCGTGCAGGTCGCCGGTCCTTCCATGCCCGTGGAGATCACCGGCCTTAACGACGTTCCCACCGGCGGCGATATCTTCAACGCCGTTTCTGACGAACGTTTGGCCCGTGAACTGGTGGAACAGCGCCTGAACGAGCAGAAGGAAGAAATGTTCAACGCCCGCACCAAGGTTACCCTGGATAACCTGTTTGACCAGATGCAGCAGGGCGAAATGAAGGAACTGAAGATCATCGTGAAGGCCGACGTGCAGGGTTCTGTGGAAGCCGTGCGTCAGTCCCTGGAGAAGCTCTCCAACAGCGAAGTGCGTGTCAGCGTCATCCACGGTGCCGTGGGTGCTGTCAGCGAAAGCGACGTTATGCTGGCTGCCGCCTCCAACGCCATCATCGTTGGCTTCAACGTCCGTCCCGATTCCGTTGCCGAAGACAACGCCAAGCGCGACGGCGTGGATATGCGTATGTACCGCATCATCTACGATTGCATCGAAGAGATCGAATCCGCTATGAAGGGTATGCTGGCTCCCAAGTTCCGCGAAGTGGTGCTGGGCAAGGCCGAATGCCGTGAAGTTTACAAGATTTCCAGTGTTGGTACTGTTATCGGTTCCCACGTTATTTCCGGTAAAGTCACCCGCAGCGCTCTGGTGCGTGTGGTGCGCGACGGTATCATTGTGGCCGACGACAAGGTTGCTTCTCTGCGCCGCTTTAAGGATGACGTGAAGGAAGTTGCCGATGGTTACGATTGCGGTATCACCCTGGAGAAGTTCTCCGACATCAAGGTGGGCGATATCATCGAAGCCTACATGATGGAAGAATACAGAGATTGATGTTTTTCAAGAGGTGGTGCTGTCCCAAAATGGCAGCACCTTTTTGGAATATGAAAGGACAAAACCTATGCCGAGTCATAAAATGCAGCGAAATACCGCAGACCTCAAGCGCGAACTCACCGCGATTCTGCGTGAACTGAAAGACCCCCGCGTCAGCGGCGGCCTCATCAGCATTGTTCGTGTGGATGTCACCAACGATATGTCCTATTGCACGGTGTATGTCAGCGCCATGGAAGGCATTGACCGCGCCAAAGTGGCGGTGAAGGGCCTGGAATCTGCTGCCGGATATATTCGCCGCGAAGTAGGCAACCGCCTGCACCTGCGCCATGTGCCGCAGATGCTCTTCAAGGCCAGCGATCTGATCGAATACAGCGCCCATATTTCCCGCGTGATGAACGACATCAGCGAAGAACTGCGGGAAAAGGAAGCCCTGGAAGCTGCCCGTGCTGCGGCGGAAGCCGAAGAAAGCGAGAACGGCGATGAAACTGACGCTCAGTGAGACCGCTGCCCGCCTGCGGGAAATGGACCGTATTGCGGTGATCAGCCATCGTTCTCCGGACAGTGACACCCTTGGCTGTGCCGCCGCTCTTTGCCGCGGTCTGCAGTCCATGGGCAAGCTGGTCACCTTTCTGTGTGCCGATCCCATCACCCCCCGGTATGCTTTTCTTATGGAAGACCTGCCGGTGCCGCTGATTGAGCCGGAGCACGTGGTGACCGTAGACGTGGCCGCTCCGGACCTGATGGGAACCCTGAAGGATGAGTGGTACCCCCGGGTGGAACTGTGTATCGACCACCATGGCACCAACTCCATGGACGTGCCGGGTGTGTATGTGGACAGCACCGCTGCCGCCGCCTGCGAGATCATCTACGAACTGCTGAAAGAACTGCAGGTGGAAATCACCCCGGTGATCGCCGATTGCCTGTACGCCGGTATTTCCGGCGATACCGGCTGCTTTAAATACCAGAACGTAACCCCGAAAACCTACCGCATTGCCGCCGAGCTGATTGAACTGGGCGCCCATGGCCCGGAGATCAACCGTCGGTTCTTCGATACCAAGACCCGCGGCCGGGTGGAAATGGAAAAGCGGGTGTACGATTCTCTGCACTATTATTTTGATGGCAAGTGCGCCTGCGCTTCCATTACCGACCAAATGAAGGCCGATGCCGGTGCTTCGGAAGACGATGCCGACGGTCTGGCTTCGCTGCCCCGGCAGATTGAAGGTGTGCTGGTGGGTGTGACCCTGGTGGAACAGGCCGGCATTGGATACAAGCTGTCTCTGCGTGCGGTTCCCCCGGTGAACGCCGCGCAGATCGCTGCCGTGTTTGGCGGCGGCGGCCACCCCGGTGCTGCCGGCTGCCGCATCGAAGCTTCTCTGGAAGAAGCCGAGGCCATGATCACCGCCGCCGTGGGTGCGCACCTGAAGGAGTTGGGCCTGTGAACGGTGTTGTGATTTTGGATAAGCCGCCGCAGTTTACGTCGTTTGATGCTGTTGCGGTGGTACGCGGGATTTTCCACGAACGGCGGACCGGCCACACCGGTACGCTGGACCCCATGGCCACCGGCGTGCTGCCCCTGATGCTGGGCAACGCCACCGGCGCCATTGCGCTGCTGGAAGATACCGAAAAAGAATACTGCGCACGGTTCGCCCTGGGAGAAGCCACCGATACCCAGGACAATACCGGTGAGGCTGTGGAGACCGGCGGCAAAGCCGTGACCCGGGCCGAGCTGGAAGCTGTGCTGCCCCGTTTCCGCGGGGACATTCTGCAGGTGCCGCCCATGTATTCGGCGGTTTCTGTGAACGGCCAGCGGCTGTATAAGCTGGCCCGCCAGGGCATTGAGGTGGAACGCCCGGCCCGCCCGGTGACCATTGATGCACTGGAACTGCTGGAGTTTGACGAAGACACCCAGACCGGCGCCCTGCGCATTGCCTGCTCCAAAGGCACGTATATCCGCACGCTCATCGATGACCTGGCCCGTGCGGCCGGTACGCTGGGCTGCATGACGGCGCTGCGCCGTACCCGTGCCTGCGGT
>JAFYOA010000271.1 GCA_017547865.1 Clostridia bacterium | reverse complement strand
TTCCCTTTTCTGTTTGGTCAAAAACCATGCGAAGCGTGATTCTTGAAAAAGAAAAAGCCCTGCTTGCTCCCATGGCTGCCACCGGCACACCGGAACTGCGGGCCGCCATTGCCCGGCATCTGGCCCGCTACCGTGGGCTTTCGGTTTCTCCGGAGCAGGTGGTGGTGGGCGCCGGCACGGAATACCTGTACACCCTGGTGCTGCAGCTGCTGGGACGGGATAAGCTCTACGCCGTGGAAAACCCGGGCTACGGGAAAATTGCCCGGGTGTACCGGGCCAACGGCGTGCGCTGCTGTGCTGTACCGCTGGACAGCCAGGGTCTCTCTTTGGAAGCGCTGACCGAAAGCGGAGCGGATTGTGTGCACATTTCCCCTTCGCACCATTACCCTACGGGCATTGTTACCCCCATTGGCCGCCGGCGGGAACTGCTGCACTGGGCAGCGCAAAAGCCGGAACGCTATATCATCGATGACGACTACGACAGCGAGTTCCGTTTTGCCGGCCGGCCCATTCCCACCATGATGAGCATAGACGAAAACGAAAAAGTGATCTACATGAACACTTTTTCCAAGAGCATCTCCCCTTCCATCCGCATCAGCTACATGGTGCTGCCCCGGGGGCTGCTGCAGCGCTTCCGGCAGGAGCTGGGCTTCTATTCCTGCACGGTCTCCGGGTTTGAACAATTCACCCTGGCCCGTTTTATGGAAGACGGCCACTTTGAACGCCACCTGAACCGCATGAAAAACCGCTACCGCATGAAGCGCGATGCGGTGATCGCCGCCATTCGTGAAAGTCCGTTCGGCAAAAATGCAGCCATACTGGAACAAAACGCCGGTCTGCATTTTTTGCTGCAGGTAAAAACAGACCTGCCGGATGCTGTGGTGAAGAAAAACGCGGCGGCGCTGGGTGTGCGCATCAATGCGCTTTCCGATTACCTTGCCGAACCGCAAAGCGGCGTCCCGGCCAAAGAGAGCGCATACGCCCATGTTTTTGTGGTGAACTACTCCGGTGTGGATACGGAAACGCTGCCGGATGCCATGCGGCGTTTTTACCGGGCGGTTTATGGTGAAACGCTATAAATTTAGCCGGGAAAATTCGTGAAACCGAAGAAAAGGAAATGCCCCTGTGTGCTTGTGGCGGGTGGGGCGATGTGTTATAATGATAAAAAGTTCCCTTTTTTGCGGGAACAGGAAAATTCCCGCTGCTGCGGGGAGGGAGTGTATACTTATGAAAAAAGCGTTTACTACGTTGGGCAACCCGGAATGGGATTTTGACAAAACATTGGCCGAGGCCAAGCGCCTGGGCTTTGATGCCATCGATATTCGCGGTGTGGACGGCAAAATGCGTGCCGATGAGATCGAGATCTTCGGTTACGGCAAGCTGCAGGAAACCCGCCGCAAGATCGAAGAAGCCGGCCTGAAGGTCTGCTGCTTCGGTACGTCCGCCAGCTTCCACGATGAAAGCAAGTGGGACGCCGCACTGGTGGATGCCAAGACCGCCATTGACCTGTGCGCTGCCATGGGCATTCCCTATGTGCGTGTCTTCGGCAACGATGTGCCGGACGGCGCCACCCCCGAAGAAGAAGCCAAGGTGCTGGCCACCATCGCCCGTGGTATTCAGCAGGCCTGCGATTACGCCAAGGGCACCAACGTAAAGGTTCTTATGGAGATCCACGGCACCATCAATACCATTGAACGCGCCCAGGCCATTGCCATGCAGGTTCGCGGCGAAAACTTTGGTATTCTGTGGGATGTGGCTCACTCCGATAAGATCTACAAGGATGATTTCGAAAAGTTCTACCGCGCCATCCGTCCCTGGGTGTGCCATATCCACCTCAAGGATCACATCCGCATCGATACCAAGGCCACCAAGCTGGTTCCCACCGGCGAAGGCGAGATCCCGCTGGTGCCGATTGTGAAGATGCTGCTGGACGACGGTTACGATGGCTACTTCGCCCTGGAATGGGAAAAGAAGTGGCACCCGGACCTGCCGGATCCGGAAGTGGAATACCCGCACTTCATTGCCTGGGCCAACGAGAATTTTGGCTGATGCCCGCAGGCTGAAAGGAGCCCGGTATGCAATACCATCATGTTTCTTACCCGGCGCTGGTGCAGTACTGCGAGAAAGTTTTTGAAGGCTACGGTTTTACGCCGGAAGAAAGCAAACAGATCACCGATGTGCTGCTGGCAGCCGATCTTGCCGGGATCGAATCCCACGGCATTCAGCGGCTGATCCGCTACCACAAAGAGATTACCGACGGTATGGTGAAAGCCGATGCCCGCCCGGAAGTGGTGTTTGAAACGCCGCTTTCTGCGGTGATCGAAGGCCACGACTGCATGGGCCAGCTGCTGGGTGTGCAGGCCATGGAAATGGCCATTGCCAAAGCAAAGACCAGCGGTTTCGGCTTTGTTACCGCCCGCAATTCCAATCACTACGGCATTGCCGGTTATTACGCCCGCATGGCGGTAAAAGAAGGCCTCATCGGTATGTCCATGACCAATACCGAAGCCATTCTGGTGCCGACCTTTGGCCGCCAGGCCATGCTGGGCACCAACCCCATTGCCTTTGCCATGCCGGCCCAGCCCGTGCCCTATGTGTTCGACGCCGCCACCACGGTGGTGCCCCGGGGCAAGCTGGAAGTATACGCCAAGCGGGGCAGCGGCCTGCCCGCAGGCTGGGCCCTGGATGAAACCGGCCACGACAGCACCGACCCCGATCGCGTGCTGAATAACATCATCGGCAAGACCGGCGGCGGTATTCTGCCTCTGGGCGGTTCCGGTGAGGCCACCGGCGGCTACAAGGGCTATGGCTTTGCCATGCTGTGCGAGATCGCCACGGCCATTTTCTCCGGCGGTACCACTTCCAATTACATTTACAAAACCCCCGGTTCTTCCAACATTGCCCAGTGCTACATTGCATTGGACCACGCCATGTTCGGCAATAAAGCGGAGATCGAAGCCAATCTTTCCCGCTATCTGCAGGAAGTTCGGGAATCTGCCAAGGCCGAAGGGCAGGAGCGCATTTACATTCACGGCGAAAAGGAAGCGGAAGCTGCCCTGCGCGTAAAGGCAGAGGGTGTTTCTTTAAACGAAAAGACCTACGCCGAAATGCAGATGATCGCCGAATACACCGGCGCGCAGAATTACCTGCCCGCCTACCTCGATTAAGTCTGTTTGCGGCTGCGGCTGCTTAAAAAACATAAGAAAGAAGAGAATTTAACATGAGCAAAAAAGAAAAAGCCGGCAAGTTTATCAACGAGTTCAAAGCCTTTGCCCTGAAGGGCAACATGGTGGATATGGCCATCGGTATGATCATCGGTACTGCCTTCTCCGGTCTGGTCTCCGGCCTGGTGAAGAACATCTTCACCCCTGCCCTCAGCATCTTCACCGGTAAGATCGATTTCCAGAACCTGTTCTATGCCATGGACGGCAACACCTATGCCACCCTGGAAGAAGCCCAGGCTGCCACTTCCGTTATCGCCTACGGTGCCTTCATTCAGGCCATCATCGAATTCCTGATCCTGGCTCTGGTCGTGTTCTTCATGGTGAAGTTCCTGGCCAAGCTGGCCGGCATCGGCAAGAAGGAAGAGCCCGCCGCTCCCGCTGCTCCCACCACCAAGGTTTGCCCCTTCTGCAAGAGCGAAATCGCCATCGATGCTACCCGCTGCCCCCATTGCACCTCTGAACTGAAGGACTAATCCCACTATGCGAATGAGAAAAAAGACCTGGGCCAGACCCGAACTGGCCCAGTGCACCTATTTTACCGATACCCCCGAAGAATTCCGCGGCCAGTGGGCCAAGCGTTTCGGTACGGAACGCCCCCTGTGGCTGGACCTGGGCTGCGGCAAGTGTGTGTTCCTGGGTGAACTGGCCCGCCGCCACCCGGAAGCCAATATCATTGGCGTGGATATCAGCTACGATATTCTCGGCGTGGGCCGCCGCAAGATCGAAGAGATTGTGGAAAACCCCGATAACGTGCAGCTGGTGTTCTACCATATTGAAGACCTGCGGGAAATGCTTTCTGCCGAAGATAATGTGCAGCGCATTTACCTTAATTTCAGCAATCCCTGGCCCAAAAAGAAGCACAACAAGCGCCGCCTGACCTACCCGGATTTTCTGAAAATGTACGGCGAACTGCTGGCCGAGGACGGCGAAATCTGGTTCAAGACCGACAACGACGAGCTGTTCGAGGCTTCCATTGAATATTTCAACGAAGCAGGGTACGAGATCTTCGCCCTGACCTACGACTTGCATGCGGAAAATGACCCGGAGAACATTGAATCCGAACACGAGATCATGTTCACCGCGGAGGGGATTCGCACCAAGGCGTTGAAAGCGCGGCTGAAAAAGCAGGGCTGATGCCCGGAAAAGGAGGACAACGTGAGCATGGAAGAAAAAAGCAGAAATTCCGCCCGGCGCTTCCGTGAGGAAGAAAAGGAAAATCAGATCCTGACCCCGGTGGGCATTGCCATTATGGCGGCGGTGGCTCTGGTGGCGGTGGGCATGGTGCTGCTGTGTGCCACGGGTGTCATCTGTGCGCCGCAAACGCAGCCGCCGGTCACTTCTTCTGAACCGCCGGTGGCCTCTCTGCCGGAAGAATCCGATTCCGAGATCTCGTCTGCTCCTGTGGTTTCACTGGAAAACGACCCCAATGTGCCGTACCAGTCTCTGTTCCCGGAGCTTGCCAAGATCGCACCGGAATTTTCTCCCAGAGAAGAGGGAGATAAGGTGACCTACCTTACGTTCAACGATGTGCCCGGCGGGCAGACCGATGCCATTCTGCAGGTGCTGCAGGAAAAAGGCGTGCAGGCTACGTTTTTTGTGTATGCCTCCGGTATGACCGACGAAGAATTCAAGACGGCGGTGCAGAAGATCCATGCCGCCGGCCACAGCATTGGTCTGTATGGTTACAGCGGTGATTTTGACAAGGTGTACAGCTCCGTTGCCAATTACCTGGAAGACTTTGCCCGCTGCGATGCCCTGGTGGCCGAAGCCACCGGCGAGCACGTGCAGATTTTCCGATTCCCCGGCGGCAGCGGTGAAAATCTTTTCACCGGGGAGATTGGTGAAGCTGTGGCCGATGAAATGCTGCGCCGCGGCTATGTGTACCACGATTGGAACGTGGATGCAGACTGGAACTCGGTGGCCGATGCCGCCGCAGCCTGTGCCGCCAATGAGAAAAACGTGGTGCTGCTGGATGGCGCCGGCAGCGATGCAGCGGAAAAAGCCGCCGCGCTGATCGATGCGCTGAAAGAAGACGGCTTCCGTTTTGCCCCGCTGGATGCCACCGTAAAGCCGTTCCGTTTTTATTGATTCCCAAAAGCTCCTGCTGCGGCAGGGGCTTTTCTTTTGCCCGCAAACATGGTAAGATAAATGCATGAAAAACAGGAGGCATGGGCATGGCAATTTTTAAAGCAAAAACCAGCTTGTTCGGCAGCAAAATAGAGCCGGACTGCGCATATTGTACCAACAATGCCGTGGGCGGCTGCCTGCGGCAAAAAGAAATAAAAAACGGCAAGTGTGCCGCCTTTGATTACGACCCGCTGCTGCGCCGCCCCAAGGTGGCCCCGCCGCTGCCAGTGCCGGATGCAAAGGAGTTTGAACTGTGAACGTAAAAGAGCAGCTGAAACGGCTGCTGCGCTTAAAACGCCTGTGGCTGCTGGCGGCACTGCCCCTGGCCGGACTTTTGTACCTGCTGGCCCATAAGGTGGGCGGCTTTGCGGAGTTTTGGGCCCGGTATATTTACCCGCTGCTGGCTCACCTGCTGCACGGCATTTCCCGGCTGGTGCCGGTTTCTTTGGGTGAACTGCTGGTGCTGGCGCTGCCGGTGCTTCTTTTGGCCGGGCTGGTGCTGGGCGTGGTGCACATTGTGAAAAGCCGGGGCGCGCGGTTTTTCGCCGCGGTAAAAGCCTTTGTGGTAAACCCCGTGGCAATCGCTTCGGTGCTTCTTTTGGTGTTTATGACCAACTGCGGCGTGAATTACGGCCGGGTTTCTTTTTCGCAGATCAGCGGTTTGCCGGTGCAGGCAACCTCTCCCCGGGAACTGCAGCAGCTGTGCAAAGAACTTGTGGCGGCTGCCAATACCCTGCGCAGTGACCTGCCGGAGGATGAGAACGGCGTGTATGCGCTTTCTTCTTCTGTAAACGAAACAGGCGAAGCCGCCCGGGCGGCCTTTGCAAAGCTGGGCAAAACATACCCCACTTTGCAGAGCGGCTACGGTGCACCCAAGGCGGTGCTGTGCTCCCGGGGGATGTCTTATCTGGATATCACCGGTATCTTTTTCCCCTTTACCATGGAAGCCAACGTGAACGTGGATGTGGTGGATTACAACATTCCTTTCACCATGTGCCACGAACTGACCCACCTGCGGGGCTATATGCGGGAAGACGAGGCGAATTTTGTGGCTTATCTTGCCTGCCATGGAAGCGAAAGCGATGATCTGCGGTATTCCGGCACCATGCTGGCCTTTGTGTACTGCATCAATGCCCTGCATTCCGCAGACAGCAGTCTGGTGGCCGATGTGTACGCCGGTATGGATGACGCGGTTCGCCGGGATCTGAACGCCAACAACGCCTACTGGAAGCAGTTTGAGACCCCGGTGGCGGAGATTTCCAACAACGTGAACAGCGCTTACATACAGGCAAACGGCGACCCCGACGGCGTACGCAGCTACGGCCGTATGGTGGATTTGCTGCTGGCCTGGGTACGGGCGGGGAACAGCGTGGCGTGAACGGGAGAACGACATGAGCGATTTTTTGCGGCAAAAAGCAGATGAAATTATAGCAGCACTGCAACAGATGCCAGAGGTGAAAAGCTGTACGGTGTATGGTAGTTTGGCAAACGGGCGGCAGGATGCACTTTCGGATATTGATATAGAAATCGATGTTTCCGGATGTGATAACGGACGGTTTATGTTGGCACTGCCCCAGCGGCTGCGGGAGCATTTTACCGTATGCTACAGCGACTTTGCCCCCAGTCTTGTGCCGGAAAAGTACATTGTTTCGGTGGCGCTGGATGCCAAAAATCCATTTTTGATCGCAGATTTGAACTGCCATGCTGAACCAAATTGTTCCACGGTGACCCGACAGCAGGTGAACGATGCCAATGACCGTTTTTCTCACACACTGAAACTGTGGACGATCAATCTGAAGCATTTTGTCAGAGGAACAGACTGCCGGGCGGATATCCTGCGGATGGCACGGAAAACTGGTGTGACCGAAGGGGACGAACGTACCATGCTGGAGGCTGTGCTCTGTTGGCTGGAGAAAAACGCTGGAAAAGAGCAGTGTGCGTTTGTTGCTGTGTGCCGGAAACGGTTTGGAAAATTAACATAAGAGCGGTAAGGCCGCTGGAAAGCCATGCACCTTGGTGTGTGGCTTTTTTGTATGCTAATTTTCCGTTGTCGATTGCCCGTTGTTTATTGGGAATTTTGCCGTCAGGCAAAACACCGCGCACAGCGCCAGCAGGGCAAGGCCGGCCGGGGCAGTGGAAGAAAATGCCTCTGTTTGGGTAACGGTGTGGGTGGCAAAAACAGAAACCGCCGGCTGCCATTCCGGAAATACCCGGAAAAAGCCCGCCGCCAACCCGGCAGAAACCAACCCGTGCATCAGCCGTGCCCGGAAAAAAGCCGCTTTTGGCAGTTCTCCCGGCTTGAAAAAAGAGAACACCTGCCCCTGCACACACAGCCCGCCCCACCCGGCGGCAAAGGCAAACAGCCACAGGGGAGCCCCGTTTTCGCCGCAGGCGCTGAGCCCGGTGGTTACTTCCAGCAGCGCAGGCAGCAGGCTTTTGGCGGCACCGGCAGGAAGAAAAGCTCCCAATTTTGCCGCCAACCACCCGGGCAGCGGCGTGGCGGCCAGCAGTTCCTGCAGGGTGCAGAACACCACAATGAGCGCGCTGAGGGACAACACGCTGCGGGCGGCGGTCTCCACAGCAGAGAAAAAACTGCCGGATGGGGGAGGCGCTTCGGGTGTTTCGGCGGCGGACCGGGGTTTGATGGGATGCAGCAAAAGGGGCAGCACGGCCCCCAGCAGGGTGCAGGCCCACAGGGCGGCTCCCGCCCGGGGAGAAGCCAGCAGGCCGTTTCCCAGGGCAGAGATCATAAACGCCGGGCTGGGCAGGCAGCACAGCGCCATGGCCCGCCGGGCTTGGGGTTGGTTTATTTGGCCGGTGTGCAGCAGACGGGAAACACCGGCAGCCCCCACCGGATAACCACCCAAAAGCGCCAGCAGCACCGCAGGCGCACAGGCAGCGGGCAGACCAAGCCACTGCACCGGCCGGCAAAGGGGTTTACCCAGCTGTTCTCCCACACCGCTGGCCGAAATATATGCCGCCAGCACCATAAAGGGGAAGAGCGAGGGTACCGCGGTGTTCAGGCACAGAGAAATGCCCCGGGCGGCCCCCTGTGCCGCTGCGGCGGGAAAGCCCAGAAGCAGCCCGCCCACAGCGATGCAGCCCAGCGCCGCCGTTCCTCGCCGCAGAGAAGAAGCATGCATAAAATCACTCTTTCATACAGTTGTGGTATACAGTATGAACGGAGCGTGGTGGGTATGAAAAAAACGCAAGCGGCGCTGCCGGCAGAACTTGCGCCTTTTCGCATAGAGCTGGCAGGAAACCGCCGGGCGGTGGCCGATGGTTTTTCGGCGGTTTTGGAATGCAGCGATACCTGCATTAAGCTGAAGGCCGGGCGGTTTACGGTGGGCTTTGTGGGGCAGGGGCTGCATTTGGCGGCCCTTACCCCCGGGGCCGCTGTGGTGGAAGGCTTCCTTTCGGGGGTGGAATATGGCTGAATGGCAAATGGCCCCGGTGCGCTGGCTGCTGGGCAGTGTGCGTTTTGCGGTGGCGGGCGAGGCCCCCTGGCGCTTTTTTACCCGGGCGGCAAAGCTGGGGTATTCTTTGTGGGGAATGCACCCCCGGGAAGACGGTACCGTGGGCGGTTTTGCCCGGCTGCGTGCCTTAAAAGAACTGCAAAAGCTGGCAGAAGAATGCGGCTGTACCCTGCAGGTGGAAGAAAAAACCGGTCTGCAGGTTGCCCTGGGGCGGCTGTGGGCACGAAAGGGCCTGGTGGTGGGGCTGGTGCTGGCGGTGCTTCTCTATGGCCAGCTGAGCAGCCGCGTGTGGAATATAACCGTGCATGGGTGCGAAGCGTATACACCCGAAGAAGTATTGGCGGCGGCCCGGGCCTGCGGGGTATACTGCGGGGCGAAAAGAAGTGGCTTCGACCCCCGCATGGCGGCGGATGCCATGATGGTGCGCCTGCCGGGGCTCAGCTGGCTCTCTTTGAACACCCGGGATTGCTTTGTGGAAATTGAGCTGCGGGAAGCTGTGCCAAAACCGGAACAGGAAGAAAAAGAGGGGCTGAGCATCATTTGCGCCGCGCAAGCCGGGCAAATCGTCTCTTGTCGGGCGATGGCGGGGAAACTGCTGGTGCAGCCGGGGCAGGTGGTGGAGGAAGGCCAGATGCTGGTAACCGGCCTGCAGGAGACGGCGGCGGGGGAGCCGCTGTTTGTGAACGCCCGTGCGGTGATTTTAGCCCGCACCTGGCGCGTGTGGGAAGAAACACTGCCGGTAACGGTGGAGGAAACGGTGGCCACCGGAGAGGAAAAGACCCGCCGCAGCCTGCAGCTTTTCACCCTGCAGCTGCCGCTTGATTTTGCTGCTTCACCCCTGGCCCCGGGGGAGATTACCCGCACCGCAGAGCCGTTGACCCTGCTGGGGGTGGAGCTGCCGGTGGCGCTGCATACGGAGCACTGGCGGGGCACCCGGGTTGTCTTTCGTGAGCGCACGGAGGAAGAGCTGTATGCCGCTGCGGAAGAGACACTGTTGGCCAGAGCCGCACAGGTACTGGGGGAAGAGGGGACCATAGAAGAGCGGAGGATAGAACTTTCCATACGGGGCAACATTTGTACCGCACGGCTGGTCTGCACCTGCGTGGAAGATATTGCCGTGGAGGTCCCCATCGTTATCACAGGAGAATAGGAAATAAAAAGATTAAAATTTTAGGAATATTTGCTATATACCTATAAAAACTTCTATGATATAATAATAAAAAATCCGGCTTTGGCAGCAGGGGTGCAGTGGTACTGCCGCCTGTGCGTACCGGGCGGACAGCACTGTCCGCGGCGGTGGGACGGGGTGAAACTTCTTCCCACAAAAGCGCCAAAAATACAGCCGCCGGTGTGCGGCGGAAATTCTCCGTTTAAAGAGGGCAGCGAATGAATTCTTTTGAACAGAAAATCAATATAGAACGCATGGATCTGGCCGCCGGCGTGTTCGGCAACCTGGATTCCAATATGCGGATGATCGAAAAGCAGTACGGCGTTGCGGTGACCAGCCGGGATTCCGAGATCAAGGTGAGCGGCGATCCGGACGGCGTGTACAAGGCTACCCGTGTCATCGAAAGCCTGATGAAACTGGCTGCCCGCGGCGAGATCATCACCGAGCAGAACGTGCGCTACTGCATGGATATGGCTGCCGAGGGCAGCGAGGATGCGGTGCCGTCTCTCTCCGGTGACTGTGTGTGCATCACCAGCAAGGGCAAGCCGGTTCGCCCCAAAACCGTGGGCCAGAAGCAGTATTGCGAGGCCATCCGGAAGAATACCATCACCGTGGGCGTTGGCCCGGCCGGTACCGGAAAAACCTACCTTGCGGTGGCCATGGCGGTGGCGGCTTTCCGTGCAGATGAAGTGAACCGCATTGTGCTGACCCGCCCGGCGGTGGAAGCCGGCGAAAGCCTGGGCTTTTTGCCCGGCGACCTGCAGCAGAAGGTAGACCCCTACCTGCGCCCCCTGTACGATGCGCTGTTCGATATGCTGGGCCCGGAGACCTACCAGAAGTACGTGGAGCGCGGCAGCATTGAAGTGGCCCCGCTGGCCTATATGCGCGGCCGCACCCTGGATGACAGCTTTATTATTCTGGACGAAGCCCAGAACACCACCGGCGAGCAGATGAAAATGTTCCTGACCCGTTTGGGCTTTAATTCCAAAATGGTCATCACCGGCGATATCACCCAGATCGACCTGCCCCGGGGCAAGCGTTCCGGCCTGAAAGACGCCATGCGCCTGCTGAAGAACATCGATGGCATTGCCCAGTTCCGCTTTACAGAAAAAGACGTGGTGCGCCACCGCCTGGTGCAGGATATCATCCGCGCCTACGAACAGGCCGCCCAAACCGGCAAACTGGACCGTTAACAAGAGCGTTCGGCTCTTCAAATATATTTTTAGAGGGAAATGAAAGGATGGCAGTATTATGGAAAAAGTAAAAGTCATCATCACAAATCGTCAAAAAGCCGTGAAGATCCCGACGGGCCTGCGCATGCTGATCCGCCGCACCTGCCATGCGGTGCTGCGCATGGAAGAGTTCCCTTATCCCGCAGAAGTCAGCGTGACTTTTGTGGATAACGAGCAGATTCGCGAACTGAACAGCCAGTACAGAAATAAAGATTCCGCCACCGACGTGCTTTCGTTCCCTCTGGGCGAAAACGGCGTGTACGATGAGAACCACTCCACCGGCGCCAAGATTTTGGGCGATATCGTGCTGTCGATTCCCAAGTGCGTGGAACAGGCCAAACGCTATGGCCATTCCTTTGAGCGCGAGGCGGGGTACCTCACCGCGCATTCTATGCTGCACCTGCTGGGTTACGACCACGAAGAAAACGGCATGGACCGCGTGCGTATGCGCGAAAAAGAAGAACTGGTGATGAGCCAGCTGGGCCTGCCTGCTACTGCCAGCTATGTGTTTGAAGAATAAGAAAAAATCCCCTCTGCGTCGGCAGCTGGCTTCGTTTGCGGCTGCCGGGCGCGGGTTGTGGGTTGCATTGCGAGAAGAAAGCCACCTGCGGTTTCACCTGGTGGCTGCGGTGTATGTGCTGTATTTTTCGCGCTGGTATGGGTTTGCGCGGGGCGAATACGCGCTGCTGTTTGTGCTGTTTGGCCTGGTGTGTGGCCTGGAAATGGCCAACAGCGCCTTGGAACGCCTGTGTGACCGGGTGTGCGGAGAATACGACCCCGCCATTGGCCGGGTGAAGGATATGGCAGCCGGTGCCGTGCTGGCCGCGGCGGTGTGCGCTGTGGGCGTGGCATTGGTGCTGTTCTGGCAGCCGGCTGTGCTGGCGGCCATTGCCCGTGAATTTTGGGGACAGCCCTGGCGGCTGGCCCTGCTTTTGCTTTCCGCAGTGTTCTCGGTGTGGTTTATCTGCGGTTTTTCTGCCAAAAATAAAAACAACAAGAAAACAGATTGATATAAGAGGTAACGTATGTTTGAACCTGAAATGAAGCAGCGCAGCGCGTTCTGCGCCATTGTGGGCCGCCCCAATGTGGGTAAGTCCTCCATTCTTAATGCTCTGCTGGGCCAGAAGATCTCCATTGTTTCCAGCAAGCCCCAAACTACCCGTACCCGCATTATGGGCGTGTACACCGAAGGCGACGACCAGCTGGTGTTTCTGGATACCCCCGGCCTGCTGCAGCCCCGCGACCGCCTGGGCGATTACATGAAAAAAGCCGTGGCAGAATCGGTGAACGGTGTGGATTTCTGCCTGTTGGTGGTGGAAGCCGGCACCCGTATTTCTCCGGCCGACCGTGAATTGATCGAACGTTTCCAGAAGCAGCACATTCCTGCGGTGCTGGCCATCAATAAAATCGATATGCTGCAGGACAAGACCCCGCTGATGGAACAGATCGCATCGCTTTCTTCTCTGTTTGAGTTCGAAGCCGTGGTGCCGGTCTCTGCACGGGATGGCAACGGCATGAAGGAACTGCGGGACGAGCTGTGCAAGCAGTGCCAGCCCGGCGAGCATTTCTTTGACGAAGATACCCTGACCGACCAGCCGGAACGCGTGCTGGCGGCAGAGATCGTGCGCGAAAAACTGCTGCGCCTGCTGGATAAAGAAGTGCCCCATGGCATTGCTGTGGTGACCGAGCGGATGCGTGAACGGGAAGATAACCCCGGCATCATCGATGTGGATGCCACCATTTTCTGCGAGCGCCCCTCTCATAAGGCCATCATCATCGGCAAGGGCGGCTCCATGCTGAAGCGCGTGGGCACCTACGCCCGGCAGGATCTGGAAAAGTTCTTTGACTGCAAGATCAACCTGCAGCTGTGGGTGAAAGTGAAAGAAGACTGGCGCAATAAGCAGAACCTGCTGCACGCCTTTGGCTTCGATTCCAACGATTTTAATAATTAAGCGGGCAGTTTCCCCGGTTCAGATTCTGCCAGTTTATTTGTAACCTTAACAGAGGTGTTACTATGAAGATCCATACCCTGGGTACAGCCCACGGCGATTCCACCATCAGCCGGTTCAACAGTTCCACCGCCTATGAGTGCGACAACGGCACCCTGTATTTGCTGGATGCCGGTGCCCCGGCGGAAGCTCTGCTGCGCCGCAAGGGACTGCGGGTGCAGAACCTGCGCGCGGTGTTCATTACCCATATGCACGATGACCACGCCGGCGGCCTGCCCGGCCTGATGAAACAGACCACCAAATACCCCAAAGACCGGGTGTTTCCGGTGACCATTCACCTGCCGGAAGAAAAAGCCATTGCCCCACTGAAAGCCTGGTTTGCCGCCGTGCACGAGAACCCGGAGAACCCCTGGCTGCAATACGCCGTGGCTGATGTGGGCGAAGTGTACGACGATGAAAATCTGCACGTGACCGGCATTCGAACCGAACACCTGCGCACCCGCGGCCGCACAGAGGGTGACCCCTGCAGCCTGGCCTATGTGCTGCACTTTAAAAAAGAAAACAAAACCATTCTGCATACGGGCGACCTGCGCAGCGATTTCAAGGATTTCCCGAAGATCTCTGCCGAACAGCATTTTGACCTTTGCCTGTGCGAAGCCACCCACTACCAGCCGGAGGATTCCATGGAAGCATTGATGCAGGCGAAGTTTGACCGCCTGCTGTTCATTCACATTGCGAACCGCTGGCACAATATGGTGGGGCACAGCTGGGATGTGGAGCCCGGCGAACAGAAGCTGCTGGCCTATTACACCGGCCTGCCGTACCCCGTGACCATTGCCCACGATGGAGATACCTTCTGGCTGTGATGCGGGATTTGCCTGCCATACCACATTCCCCGGCAATATTTTGCCGCTTTTTGTCGAAAGACAAATTATTTTCCGTTCATACTCCTTTGCATACCTGCAAATACTGTTGGTGCACTCCCTGTGCAAGGAGGAACCAATATGGACGAACGAACGGCCTGGATGAATTTTTGCGCCACCGGCAGCGTGCAGGCATATTTGCAGTACGCCCGCCTGCGGGACGCACACACCGACACCGGTGAGGAGAATGCCGATGCAATTTCAAACAGATGGCCTGGTGATTCGGGAAATGACGGTGGGCGAGAGCGACCGCCTGATCTGGATCCTCACCCGTGACCGCGGCGTGGTGCGGGCCTTTGCCCGCCGGGCGAAAAGCTACCAGAGTTCTCTGCACGCGGCCACCCAGCTGCTGTGCTATTCTCAGTTTAAAATCAGCGAGGGCAAGGAAAAGTTCATGGTGAACGAAGCCCGGACCATCGAAGTTTTCTTCGGCCTGCGGGAAGATCTGACCAGCCTTTCGCTGGCCCAGTATTTTTGCGAACTGGCCGGCGTGGTGGCGGTGGATGGCATGGATGCCGCGGAAATTCTGCGGCTGGTGCTCAACGCCCTGCATTTTCTTACCAAAAATACCCGCCCGCCGCTGCTGCTGAAGGCGGCGGTGGAGCTGCGGCTGCTTTCCATTGCCGGTTTTATGCCGGATCTGGTGGCCTGCAGTAAATGCGGTGTTTACGAAGAACCGGCCATGGTCTTTTACCCCCAGGAAGGGCTGCTGCTGTGCGGCAACTGTGTGCCGCCCGCCGGCGGCGTGGCGGTTCCCCCGGGGGTGCTGCAGGCCATGCGCCATATCGTGTATTCCGATTTTGAAAAGATATTTTCGTTTACTCTGGGAGAAGCCTCTCAGCGGCAGTTGGCTGTGGCGGCGGAACGCTATGTGCGCGCTACCCTGACACAAAAGCTGCCTGCCCTGGATTTTTACCACAGCCTTTGCGGCTGAAGTTCGCTTTTTTCCGAAAGGAGACCCCTATGATGACCAACCAACCCGGTATTCGCCGCCGAACCCTGCGGGACGTGGAACTGGATAAAATTTTGACCATGCTGGCCCAGGAGACCACCTGTGCCGATGCTGCCCGCATGGCAACGGAGCTGGAACCCTGCGCTCAGCCGGACGAGGCTGCCTACCGCCTGCAGGAAACCGACGATGCCTTTGTGCTGATGGCCCGGTTCGGTGCGCCCTCGTTTTATGGGCTTACCAATGTGACCAACGCCCTGCGCCGCGCCCAGGCCGGCGGTGTGCTTGGTCTGCCGGAGTTTTTGGCGGTGAACGCTACCCTGCGTGCCATTCGTGCCCTGCGTGACTGGCGCGCCAAGAGCGAGGGCATGAAAACCGCCCTGGATGGCCGGTTCGAAAACCTGTACCCCAACAAATACCTGGAAGAACGCATTGACCTGACGGTGCAGAACGAAGAGGAAGTGGCCGATACCGCTTCTCCCGCTTTGGCCGCCATTCGCCGTAAAATCAACAACGCCTCTCTGCGTGTGCGCGAACAGCTGGACAAAATGCGCCGTTCCGGTACATACCAGAAGTACCTGCAGGAATCCATTGTAACCATGCGCGAGGGCCGCTTTGTGGTGCCCGTAAAGGCCGAATACCGCAGCGAAGTGCCCGGTCTGGTGCACGATACCTCCGGCAGCGGCGCCACGGTGTTCATTGAACCCATGGCCGTGGTGGAAGCCAACAACGAAATTAAAGTGCTGCGTGCCCAGGAAAAAGATGAGATCGACCGCATTCTGGCAGAACTTTCTGCCCAGGCCGGTGAATTTGCCGATCCCATCATCACCGGCTACAACAGCGCTGTTTCTTTGAACCTTGTGTTTGCCAAGGCCCGCCTGGCCTACAAAATGAAAGCCATTGTGCCCGCGGTGAACACCCATGGCCGGGTCAAGCTGGTGCGTGCCCGCCATCCTCTCATCGATCCCGAAAAAGTCGTGCCCATCGATATTACCCTGGGTCATGAATTCGATACACTGGTCATTACCGGCCCCAATACCGGCGGTAAGACCGTTTCTCTCAAAACCGTCGGTCTGTTCTGCCTCATGGCCATGTGCGGCCTGATGATCCCCGCCGATGCCGGCAGCGAGGTGGCTCTGTTCACCCAGGTGCTGACCGATATTGGCGACGAGCAGAGCATTGAGCAGTCTCTTTCCACGTTCTCGGCCCACATGACCAACATTGTTGGCATTTTAAAAGAAGTGAACGACAACAGCCTGGTGCTGATCGACGAACTTGGTGCCGGTACCGACCCCGTGGAAGGTGCCGCTTTGGCCCAGGCACTGCTGGAAGAACTGCGTATGCGGGGCGCCAAAGTGCTGGTGACCACCCACTATGCGGAGCTGAAGGCCTTTGCCCTGCAGACCCCCGGGGTGGAAAACGGCTGCTGCGAGTTTGACGTGGCCACCCTGCGGCCCACGTATCGTCTGCTCATTGGCGTGCCCGGCCGTTCCAACGCCTTTGCCATTTCTCTGCGCCTTGGCATAGAAGAAAGCATTGTGGAACGCGCCAAGGGGCTGGTTTCTGAGGAAAGCAGCGAGTTTGAAACCGTGGTGCAGAACCTGGAAGAAAGCCGCCTGGCCATGGAAGAAGAGCGCAGCCGCGCCGCCCGCGAACACGCCGCTGCCGCCAAAGCCGCGGAAGAAGCAGAAAAACTGCGCCGCGAGCTGGAAGAAAAAGCCGCCAAAGAACTGGAAAAAGCAAGAGAAGAAGCCGCCCGCATTGTTGCGGCCACCCGCGCCCAGGCCGATGCCCTGATGGAAGAGCTGGAAGCCGCCCGCAAGGCCCGCAACAAAGAGCTTTCTGCTGAGCAGAAAGCCAAGCTGAAAGCAGGCATCCGGAATATGGAAAACACCTCCGACCCGGTGCATCGCGGCCGTTCCAACGAAGGCTACGAGCTGCCCCGCGCCCTGAAACCCGGCGATGAGGTGCTGATCTTCGATATTGATAAAAAGGCCACCGTATTGGAAGTGCCCAAAGATGGCGGTCTGGTGGTGGTGCAGGCCGGTCTCATCAAAACCCGCGTGCGCATGGGCAACCTGCGCCTGCTGGAGAACAATAAAATTCAGAACGGCGCCCAGCCCCAGAAGAAGACCCGCACCGTGACCAAGCAGCTTTCCGCCCGCGAGGCTTCTCTGGAAGTGGACCTGCGCGGACAGACCGTGGACGAGGCCCTGATGAACGTGGATTCCTTCATCGACCACGCCCAGCTTTCCGGCCGCGGCCAGGTGACCATTATTCACGGTAAGGGCACTGGCGCCCTGCGTGCCGCCGTGCAGCAGCACCTGCGCAAGCACCCCGCCGTGAAGAGCTTCCGCCTGGGTGTGTTTGGCGAAGGTGAAAACGGCGTGACCATTGCAGAGCTGAAATAATTTTGAAGATGAGGCGTTTGTATGAAGGTTGTTTCTTTGGGCGACCCCCGCGTGATCATGGAAAACCCCACCGGCCGGCACAATTATTTTGCCTGGCCCACGGTGGCACGGTTGAAAAACGGCCGCCTGGCGGTGGCTGCCTCCGGTTTTCGCCTGTGGCACATCTGCCCCTTCGGCAAAACGGTGCTGGCGTTCAGCGAAGACAACGGCGAGACCTATACCGCACCCGCTCCGGTGATCGATACGGTGCTGGACGACCGCGACGGCGGCGTAACGCCGTTCGGCGAAAGCGGCGTGGTGGTCACTTCCTTTAACCATACGGTGGAATTTCAGCGCGGCTATGCCCAAACACCCTACGACCATGCCTATCTTGATACGATCACCCCGGAAGAGGAAAAGGCCGCTCTGGGTGCCACCTTCCGCATCAGCCACGACAACGGCGTGACCTTCGGTCCCATGTACAAGTGCCCGGTCACGTCTCCCCACGGGCCGGTGGAGCTGCCCGACGGCACCCTGCTGTGGGTGGGCCGCACCTACAGCGAAGCCGATGCGCAGATGCCCGAAAAAGACTGCATCCGCGCCTATACCGTGCGGCAGGACGGCACCACGGAATTCGTGGGCGAGATCCCCAATGTGGACCCGGACGGCCTGTGCCCGCTTTCCTGCGAGCCCCACGCCATTGCGCTGGCCGATGGCCGCATTCTGGTGCACATCCGTGTGCAGAAGCCCGCAGCCGGGCTGTTCACCGTGTTCCAGTCGGAATCCTGCGACGGAGGAAAGACCTGGAGCACGCCCCGCCAGCTTTTGAGCGATGACGGCGGTTCTCCGCCGCACCTGCTGTGCCATTCTTCCGGCGTGCTGGTGTGTACTTACGGTTACCGCGCCAAAAAGCCGTTCGGTGTCAAGGCGATGTTTAGCCGCGACAACGGCAAAACCTGGGATGTGGACCATGTGATCTATGATAACCACGTCAGCGCCGATCTCGGCTACCCCTCTACGGTGGAGCTGCCCGACGGTTCTCTGCTGACGGTGTTTTATGCCCACAGTGCCGAAAACGCCCCGGCGGTCATTCTGCAGCAGCGGTGGCGCTTTGAGGAATGACCTGCTGCAGAAAAAGATTTTCAACCGAAAACAGAATGTAGGGGACGATGCTCGCATCGTCCCGTTTACTTTTTACTTGCGCAAATAAAAAGAGCTCTCACATTTTTGTGAAAGCTCTTTTTTGTTTTATTTCAGCAATTCCAGTGCGCGCTTGTACAGCGGGTCGAATTCGCAGCCGTAGCTGCCGCATTGGCGGTCGGCTTCTTCCAGGGCGGTAAGCAGGTCGGTGCGGTTGTCACCGGTTTGTAGCCAGTGTGCGGCCGGGGCGGCCAGCAGTTCCCACCCGCTTTGGGTGAATTTTTCTGCCAGGCCGGTCAGTTCTTCTTCCACCGGGAAAGGCAGCACCGGGGCAGGTTCGCCCGCGTGGGGGCGCAGTTCTTTCTGCATCCACACCACGTCCAGCCAGCGGCCGAATTTATAGCCGCAGCGGTCATAGTGCCCCACCGTGCGGTAGCCCATACGCTCGTGGAAGGCGATGCTGTCCGGGTTGGGGTATGTAATGCAGGCAAACAGCTCCACAATTCCCTGGCGGCGCAGGTGCTCTTCCAGCGCAGTGTAGAGCATTCTGCCCAGCCCGCCGCGGCGGGCATCCTGCCGCACATAAATGCTGGCGGTGGCCGCCCAGCCGTAGGCCGCCCGCACGTGGAACGCTCCGGCATAGGCATAGCCGAGAATCTCTTCGCCGCGCACGGCTTTCAGGTAGGGGTACTTGGGCAGCGTGCTTTCCACCCGGCCGGTAAAATCCTGCAGGGTAGGCACGTCGTATTCAAACGTAATGGTGGTGGTTTCCACGTAGGGGGCGTAAATGGCCAAAAGTTCCGCTGCATCCTGCGGGTTCACCACTTCAATGCGAATGTCGTCCATCTTAGTCCAGGCGGAAGACTTCCACCAGCTTGGCCTGGGCGCCGGTTTCCGGGTCCATTTCCAGGGCGAGAATGTCCTTCATGTATTCGTTCCAGCGGGCCACCACCGGGCTTGCGCCCTGGGTCTTGGCGGCAAATTCTCTGCCTTTTTCGCATTCATAGTAGCCGAACAGCTCATCGCCAACGTTCCAGATGGAATAGTTGCAGATGCCGGCGGACTTCAGCAGTTCCTTCATTTCCGGCCAAATTTCATCGTGGCGGCGCTTGTATTCTTCCAGCTGGCCATTCAGAACGTGGCCTTTCCATGCGTATCTTTCCATTGTCAATTCCTCCGTGTTTAAAAATTTTTGCCCATAAAATACCCCAGCAGGCTGCCGGCATCGGCCGGTGTAAGGTACACCGCGGTTTCGTCGCAGCGCAGGTTTTGAATCACCGCAGCCTCGGTATGCAGGGCGGCGCGGGCAATATCGTTCCCTTTGATTATAATGCTTTTGCCGGAAAAATCAAGCCCGTGCAAGTATTCTTCCAGCAGCAGGGGCACCAGTTTTTCCGGCACCGTCACCCGGCCAATCTGCAGTTTTTCTATTGTGCAGCACAGGGCGGCGGTTTCGGGTTCAAAAGAAAAGCGGAGCTCGCCCCGCAGGTGGCAGGTGCTTCCAAAAAGCTCTGTGCGGCCCCACAAGGCGCCTGTATTTTCGCCGGTAAGTTCCATGCCCAGCAGGTTTTGGCTGTATTCTGCGGGCAGCAGGTCAAGCAATGCGTTCAATTGCCCCTGGGTCAGCGCCACTTCTTCTCCGGTAAGAACCGCGCGTGCCACCTGCCCGGTCAGGGCAGAATCCAGCTCTTCCCGGGGCAGGGCCGGTGCGGTTTCGGCGGTGAGATTGGTATACAGCAGGGCAGCGCCGCCCAGCAAAAGGGCCAGCACGCACCCGCAGAAAAGCAAAAATTTTTTCATGCGCTTCTCCTTTTCGTGTGCATTCACTTTCATTATAGGCACACATGGGCCGGTTCAGTACACGCTTTACAAAAATTTCCGCAGTTCAGAGATATCCTGCACCACGATTTCCGGAAAATCCTCCATAGAGAGCGCCCACGGGCTGCGGGATTTTACCCAAATGGGCACAAAACCGGCATTGCGGGAACCCACCACATCATTTTCGGCGTTGTCGCCCACAAAATAAAGGTCTTCCGGGCGTTCGCCCAGCAGTTCGGCGGTGTAGCGGAAGAGGTCGGGGTTGGGCTTGTAGAAGCTTTGGTTGCCTTCGTCGCCGCAGCGCAGGGCAGCGTAATCGCCGGAGATCACCACGGTATCAAAGTAAGATTCAATGCCAAGCAGATCCAGTTTGCCCTGCTGCAGGGCGCGCTTGCCGTTGGTGATGATGCCCAGCTTGTAGCCCTTGCTTTTTATCTCTTCCAGCAGGTCGAAGATAAAGGGGAAGTTGATCCCGATCTTCAGGTAGCCCTGCATAATAAAACCAATGAAGAATTCCGCGGTGGGGATGTTATTCGGGTGGAAGAAGCGCTCCTGTACCAGGATTTGGTAAAGGGAGTTCCAGCCCTGGCCCAGGTGAAGATAAAGGCTTTCGGTGCGGCAGAAGTGTTCTGCGGCCTCGGCGGCGGTGTAAACAGGGTTGATGTACGGGCGGATGGTCTCGAAATTCTCAATGATGATGGCCGAAAGAGTGGCGTAACGATCAAAGAGAGTGTTGTCCAAATCAAAAACAAAGCCTTTCATGGGGCACCTCCAAAGGTGTGATGGGACTATTATAGCACAAAAAAGGAAAATTGTGGGGCTTGTAGTTTCTGTGTAATGTAAAAGTTTTGGTCTGCGCAAACCGGAAAGTTCTATACCCCAACGTACCCTGTAAGGGCGGTCATTGGCCGCCCGCATAAATCAGCAAGGGCTTTATTCAGAGCCACCCTGTAGGGTACGATGCTTGCATCGTACCGTCTTCTCATACGCAGAGGCTTTGTCTGCCTCCCTTGAAGCACCCACTGCGTGGGGTGCGATCGTATCGTTTCCTAAAAATTACACACCGGCAAGGGTTTATTAAAGGGGAGTCCCTCTCTTGCAGGTTCGGTCGAAAGCAAGCTTTCTCCCTTTCAAGTTTGCGTTAAACGCAAACTTGCACAGAAGGTCGCGCTTGCGCGAACTTCAGATTCACCCTTTCCCGAGCGCTTCTATGGCAAGGGGTTCCGTGTCCTGCGGGACACGGGTCAGGGCGCTGCCCTAACGACCCGCCACCTTTGAAAAGGTGGACGAAACTTTTACGTTACCACAACGCAGGAGAAACTTACGCCGCGGTCGCTTACGGAAATTCAGCACCCGGCTTTCCCGCAAAAAAAGAGCCCCTGCGTTTCCACAGAGGCTCTTGCATGTATTAGCTTAGTCTTCGGCGATCATCTGCTTGTAGAGGCGGATGTATTCGTTGGCGGAGCGGCCCCAGCTGTTGTCGCACAGAATGGCACGCTTGGTCAGCTCAACGCGCAGGTCCTTATTCTCATAAGCGGCCACAGCGCGGTACATGGCATCAGCCATGTCGTCGGCGTTGTAGGTCTTAAAGGTGAAGCCGTTGCCTTCGCCGTCGCCGCAGTCGTGAATGGAGTCCTTCAGACCGCCGGTTTCACGGACGATGGGCAGGGTGCCGTAGCGCAGAGCGATCATCTGGGAAAGACCGCAGGGTTCGCTCTTACTGGGCATCAGGAACAGGTCTGCACCGGCGTAAATCTTGCGGGAAAGTTCCGGGATAAAGCCGATGGTGGCGCTGAAGCGGCCGGGATAACGGGCAGCCATCTCACGGAAGAAGGCTTCGTACTCGTAATCGCCGCTGCCCAGCACGGCAAACTGCATATTGGTGGTGTTCATCACCTGGTCCAGCACAGCCTTCACCAGGTCCAGACCCTTGTGAGAGACCAGACGGGAAACCATGCCCACCAGGGGAACATCCGGGTTCTGCTCCAGACCCAGGCGTTCCTGCAGGTACTGCTTGCACACAGCCTTGCCGGAAAGGTCTTCGGCGGTGAAGTTTTGCGGAATCTGCTTGTCGGTTTCGCAGTTGTGAGAATCCACGTCAATGCCGTTGAGGATACCGGAGAGCTTCCACTTGCGCTGCTCCAGAATGGTGTGCAGGCCGTGGGAGAACCAGGGATCCAGAATTTCTTCTGCGTAGGTGGGGCTCACGGTAGAAACACGGTGAGCGGTCTCGATGGCACCCTTCATCAGGTTCAGGCAGTCATCAAAGGCAACCAGATCTTTCTGTGCGGCGGGAATGCCGAACACGTCTTCCATGATCTCGAAGCCGTACTTGCCCTGGTACTGAATGTTGTGAATGGTAAAGAGAACCTTAATGCCCTTGTACCAATCGTTATTGGCATAGAAGAGGTGGAAATAGATGGGCACCAGCGCCAGCTGCCAGTCGTTGGCATTGATGACGTCGGGCTTGAAATCGATGTGGGGCAGCATTTCGATCACGGCGCGGGAGAAGAACGCAAAGCGTTCGGCGTCGTCGAAATGGCCGTAGAAGCCACCTTCGCGGCGGAAATAATACTGGTTATCCAGCAGGTAGTAGGTCACGCCGTTGTATTTGGCTTCGTAAATCCCGCAGTACTGGCGGCGCCATGCCACGGGAACACTGATGCTGGTAACGAAGGTCATGGTGTCGCGCAGCTCCTGGGGAACAGAAGCGTACAGCGGAATCACCACACGGCAGCCGATGAGACGGCGGCGCAGGGCAGCGGGAAGAGAGCCGGCCACATCGGCCAGGCCGCCCGTTGCGGCAAAGGGAAGCGCTTCACTGGCGCAATACAATACTTTCATACAGCAATTCCTCGTATAATCAATGGTGTTGTTTCGTTTTTGGGGATGGAACTTAGCCGTTGGCATCTTCATCCCGCAGTGTATCCACGGTTCCCTCGCTGACAATGCGGGGATCGCCGTTGGTGTTCACGCTGCGAAGAGTCAGCGTTTCAATCCGGCTTTCCGGGTACAACTGAACAAGAGGCATAACCTCGCCTGTTTTGTTCTCCGTGGAGACCGTATCGAGCAGCAGGTGCTGTATGGTCGTGCGGTCTTCCAGTCCCAGGGTGCAGATAGGAGTGTTTTCTTCTCTGCGGTGGAAATTGGAGATTTTCAGGCTTTTCACGCGTACGCCCGGCTCGAAATTGATGAGGGGACGTACACGTGCGTCGTCTTTGCAGTAAATGGAATGGCGCACTGCCTTGGATACATGGATCTTATCCAAAGTGACAGCATCGAAATAGCCGTTGCCGTCGTAGTGGCCGAACCGTGTGAATCCAATGGCAAACTGATAATATGTCCCGAACACATTAGAAATGGTGATCTTCTCCACAGGGTGGAGCACCGTGAGCAGGCGGACGGCGGAATGGCAGTCCTCTGCAAAGATCCCGTTAATTTCAATGTTGGTGATGGGACCGTTGGAACCCTCGTCTGCGTTGAGGGCGACCAGGTCATCGTAGCAGGCACCTTTCAGGTTGCGCAGCACACCGTAGTGGCAGTTGCCCGCCAGGTGAATGCCATCCATGGATACGGCTTTCGGGTTGCCGTAATTGTAATCGAAGGTGATGTTCTCTACGGTAAAGTAAGAAACAGTATCAAGCGTAACGGAAAATGTAACAGGGTCTTTCAGCGTTAAATTGGAAAGCTTCAGCCCTTTTACATTGTAAAAGAGCATACCGAAGCCTGTGTAATGGGCAGGTTCAAACTTTCCTGTAACACTGGGGTTTTGGTTTTGGCCGAGATTGTTAAAATCCCAGATGCCGCCTGTTACTTCTATGTTTTGTGCGGTGTCCTCCGGCTCGTTTGAATAAGCATCGTAAAACCAAAACATTTCATGGCTCAAATTATCCGTCTTAAGACTGTACTTTTCCACCGTTTTGTTGGCAAGCATGAAGCAGTTTGCTCCATCCATAAGCCGGATTTTTGCGTAGCGGGGAAGTACAAGTCGGAAATTGGACGGGAGTGTCAACGTTTTGGAGAGACGGTAGCATACTCTCGGCACAGGGAGTGTCACTTCGCACGTACCGCTGTCAATCATTTCCTGAATGGCCGGGTAATCATCATGAATACCGTCGCCGTACAACTGATACTGCATGGTGTTCCCTCCGTTCGAACGATCAGACAGTCTTGCCCTTGCCGATGTACACCGGGTAAGAGGCTTCGCCGATCAGGGTCTTGCCTTCGGTGATCTTCACGTTTTTGTCCACGATCACGTTGTCCATACGGCAGTTTTCGCCGATCACGGTGTCACGCATCAGCACGCAGTTGCGCACTTTGGAACCCTTGCCGATCTTAACACCGCGGAACAGCACGCAGTTTTCCACTTCGCCTTCAATCACGCAGCCGTCGGCCACCACGCAGTTGCTTACGTCAGAGCCCAGACCGTACTTGGCGGGCATGTCGTCGCGCACGTTGGCGTAGATGGGACGCTTGGGATCAAACAGCTTGCGCATCACGGCGGGGTCGGTCAGGGCCATGTTGGCCTTAAAGTACTCTTCTGTAGAGGAGAGGATAAAGGCAGTGTGGGTGTATTCGTAGCCCAGAATGCGCTGCAGAGCGACGTTCTTCTGGATCAGATCGCGGTCGAAATTATAAGCGCTGTGGCTCATGCAGTCTTCCACCAGCTCCAGCAGCAGGGTGCGCTTCATAATGTACAGGCCCATGGAATAGTTGCACACGCCCTTAATATCTTTGCCCACCTTCACTTCGCTGATGCGATCGTTCACATCGATGGAGAAAACAGTGTTGCTTCGGCCGGCAGGAGCGGGGCCGCGGCGGTACACAGCGGTGATATCGGCGCCGGACTCGATGTGCTTTTCGAGAATGGCGTTGTAGTTGATGTTGGCAATGATGTCCACGTCGGCCAGCAGCACGTATTCATCGCGGGAATCCTTGATGAAACGCTGGATGGAGTGAAGCACTTCCACCTTGTTGCCGTCGATGTTATCGGTGCCGAAGGGAGGCAGCAGGAACAGGCCTTCGCGCTTTCTGGCCAGGCCGTAGGCCTTACCGGAACCAATGTGGTTCATCAGAGAATGGTACTTTTCGTTGGTCACAATACCGATCTTGTTCATGCCGGAGTTGACCATGTTGGAAACCGTGAAATCGATGACACGATAACGGCAGCCAAAGGGAATGGAGGCCATCATACGCTTGCCGGTGAGTTCGCGCAGGCCTTCTTCATGCACGTAACCGAAGATGATACCGGTCATATTGTTGCTTTTCATGCTTTCACACCTTTCCCGATCATATCTTTGGGAGCGACCTTCGTGCCGGGTTCCAGCACGCAGCCGGGGCCAACCACGGCCACGCCCCATTCGTCTTTGTTTTCAACAGTTTCGGGGCGGGCGCCGATGACGCTCTCTTTGCCCACGACAACATCTTCGCCGATGATGGCATACTGCACCACAGCGCCTTCTTCGATCACAGAGCCGGGCATAACGATGGAGTCACGCACAACAGCGCCGGAGGCGATGGTGGAACCGGGGAAGATAACGGAGAAATCGACCTTGCCGTGCACGATGCAGCCTTCGCTGATGAGGGAGTTCTGCACATCGGCACCGGGGGCGATGTAATGAGGAGGCATAACCGGGGAACGGGCATAAATCTTCCAGTCGGGATCGGCGAGATCCAGCGGCACGTTGGGATCCAGCAGGTCCATGTTGGATTCCCACAGACTGTCGATGGTGCCCACGTCTTTCCAGTAGCCTTCAAAACGATAAGCAAACATACGCTCGCCGGCGTTCAGCATGGCGGGCAGCACGTCCTTACCAAAGTCATTGCTGGAGTTGGGGTTGGCTTCGTCATCCACCAGGTACTTGCGCAGCTTTTCCCAGGTAAATACATAAATACCCATGGAGGCCTGGTTGGACTTCGGAACCTTCGGCTTTTCGTCGAACTCATAGATGGAGCCGTCGGGGTTGGTGTTCAGAATACCAAAGCGGGAGGCTTCTTCCATGGGAACTTCGTATACGGCGATGGTGCAGTCGGCGTTGTTCTTCTTGTGTTCTTCCACCATCTTGGAATAGTCCATCTTGTAGATGTGGTCACCGGAGAGGATCACGACATAATCGGGATCATAACGCTCGATGAAGTTGATGTTCTGATAAATGGCGTTGGCAGTGCCCTTGTACCAGTCGGAACCGGTAGCACGCTGGTAGGGGGGCAGCACATGCACGCCGGCGTACATGCTGTCCAGGTCCCAGGGCTGGCCGGTGCCGATGTGCTCGTTCAGTTCCAGAGGCTGGTACTGGGTCAGCACACCAACGGCTTCAATGCCGGAGTTGGTGCAGTTGGACAGCGGGAAATCGATGATGCGGTACTTGCCGCCGTAGGGAACGGCAGGCTTGGCCATATTCTTGGTCAGCACGGTCAGACGGCTTCCCTGTCCGCCGGCGAGCAGCATGGCCACTACTTCCTGTTTAGGTAACATTGGGTTTCCTCCTCTTGATTTTTATATCCAATCGCGGAATCGTGTTTTGTTTTTAAAACACGGGATTTCGCAGGGAAAGCAAGGTTATTTGCCGGGTTTGGGTGCGGTGCGGCGGGGCGGGTACTTGCGGCGGCACTTTAAAAACACCACCGAACTGGCCGGCAGGGTAAGCGAAATGCTTTGGCCGCAGTTGTGCAGGGGAACGGCTTCCGATTTAATGGTGTCGCCGTTTACAGTGCCGGAACCCCCGAATTCAAGGGCGTCGGAGCTGAACAGTTCTGTGTAAATGCCGGCCCAGGGAACACCGATGCGGTATTCCTTGCGTTCCACCGGCAGAAAATTGCATACCACCAGCACCTCGCCGCCCTCTTCACCTTTGCGGCGAAAAGCGATGACGCTTTGGTTGGCATCGTCATTGGAAATCCACTCAAAACCGTTCCAGGAGAAATCATTCTCCCACAGCGCAGGGGTCTCTTTATAAAAATGATTGATCCCGCGGAAAAATGCCTGCAGTTGGCGATGATCTTCCTGCAGCAGCCGGTCCCATTCCAGGGACTGTTCGCTGTT
This sequence comes from Clostridia bacterium, assembly GCA_017547865.1. Next base: position 8,465 of record JAFYOA010000271.1, on the reverse strand, counting down.
CCAGTCACCGCGCTGGCCAAATTCGCTGCCCATGAACAGCAGTTTTTTGCCGGGGTAGGCCATCATGTAACCGATGAACAGCCGTACGGCCGCCATTTTTTCTTTCAGGGTGCCGGGCATTTTCTCCAGCAGCGAGCGGTTCCCCTGTGCCACATCGTCGTGGGTCAGGGGCAAAATGAAGTTTTCGGAAAAAGCGTAGAAGAGTGAAAATGTCAGTGCTTCGTGCCGGTATTTGCGGTGGAGAGGATCCAGCTCCATGTATTGCAGCATGTCGTTGATCCAGCCGGTGTTCCACTTGTAATTGAAGCCCAGGCCGCCCAAATACGGCGGCTTGGTCACCATGGGCCGGGCAGCAGATTCCTCCGCGATCATCAGCACATGGGGGTCTTCCGCAAACACAGCTTCGTTCAGCTTCTGCAAAAAGCGAATGGCTTCCAGGCTTTCCGGTGCGCCCTCATAAACACTTTCTGTATACACCATCGAGGCAACGGAGTCCACCCGCAGACCGTCGATGTGGTATTCTTTTACCCAAAATACGGCGGAAGAAAGCAAAAAGCTGATCACTTCCGGCCGGGTGTAATCAAAAACAGGTTCGCCCCGGCGAAAACTCTCGTAGCAGGGGCTTCCGTCAAACAGAGCCAGCGTATCCGGCTCCTGCGGAAAATGTGCCGGAGACCAATCCAGCAGCACGCCGATTTCGGCCCGGTGACAGGCATCCACAAAGGCCATAAAATCGGCCGGTGCACCGTGGCGGGCGGCAGGGGCAAACAGGCCAAATGCCCGGTATCCCCAGGTATCTTCCGGCGAAGATTCGGCCAGCGGCAGCAGTTCGATATGGGTGTAGCCCATGCCTTTGACATAGGGAATCAGCTCTTCGGTCAGCTGCCGGTAGGTGTACGGGCTGCCGTCCGGGTTTTGTTTCCAGGAGGCAGCGTGCAATTCGTAGATATTCACCGGCTGTGCGGCATGGGGGCTGCGGCTGCGCCGGCGCTGCCAGGCATCGTCCTGCCACACAAAATCATCGGTTTCCGTATAGAGGGCAGCGGGTTCGCTGCCGTTTTGAAAAGAACGGGCGTAGGGGTCGGCTTTCAGCCGGGTTTTCCCATCGGCGCCGGTTACAGCAAATTTATATAAAGAAAAACGCGGGAGAAGAAGGGGGAGACGGCCTTCCCAAATGCCGTCACTGATCTTCTGCAGCACAGTGGCAGTTGGGTCCCAGTTGTTAAAATCGCCAACCAGAGAAACAGCCTGTGCGTGGGGTGCCCATACACGGCACACCATGCCTTCGGTGCCGTTGGGGCAGGTCTCTTTGTGCAATCCCAGGTACTCGTATGCCCGGCGGTTTGCCCCGCGATGGAACAGATACAGCGGCACACTGCCTTCTGTATCCTTTTTCGGTCTGGGCATTTCCTCAATTCCTTTCGGCCACACTGCGGCCATTATGAATTTTATATACATATCATAGCACAAGTGTGAAAAAAATCAAGTATTTTTTAGTCAAATCAAAGATAAAATATACAAACAGGCAGATGCGAATTGGATAAAATGCACAACTTATTTTCGATAAAACTGTGCATGAAAGCGCAAGCGCCGATTTTGAAAGCAGATTTCTGCTCATTTTGACGAATTTTTGCAGCGATGTTTACTTGCGGGCGGTAAATATGGTATACTGTTTCTATAAAAATCTCTGTGTATTCAAAGGAGAATGTGCCGATGAGCAAACCTGTAACCGCCATTATCGTGGGCGCCGGTCACCGCGCCATGATGTATGCGTCTCTTGCACTGAGCAACCCCGAAAAGCTGCAGATCGTCGGTGTGGCCGACCCGGACGATGCCCACCGCGAAATGGCGGTGAAACAATTCAACATTCCACCCAATATGATTTTTAAAGATGCCGAAGAACTGGCAAAACATCCCCGTCTGGCCGATGCCATCATCAACGGTACCATGGACCAGCAGCACGTTCCCACCTCCATTCCGCTGCTTGCCCTGGGCTACGATATGCTTCTGGAAAAGCCTTTCTGCGTGAACGAGGGAGAAATGTGGGAGCTGTATGCCGCAGCCGAAAAGTACGGCAATAAGGTGATGATCTGCCATGTTCTGCGTTATTCGCCTTTCTATGTGGAGATCAAAAAGCGCCTGGCCGCCGGCGAGATCGGCGATATTATCAATATTCAGCTGACCGAGCATGTGGCGTACCACCACCTGATGGTCTCTTTTGTGCGCGGCAAGTGGCGCAGTGAGGAAGTGTGCTTTGCCCCCATGCTGCTGGCCAAGTGCTGCCACGATATGGACCTGATGATGTGGCTGATGGGCGCGGATGACCCGGCCGCTGTTTCCAGTTTTGGTTCCATCTTCTCTTTTGCGCCGGAAAAGCGCCCCGCAGGCGCCGGCAGCAAGTGCCTGGTGGATTGCCCCAAAGAAGTGGAAGAGGCCTGCCCCTATTCTGCCAGAAAGCATTACATCGATCACCCGGACCGCTGGTTCTTCTATGTGTGGGATAAGTTTATCGGCAAGGAACCCCCGGCCACCATCGATGAAAAGATCGCCGAGCTGCAGGGCGACAGCAACTACGGCCGCTGCGCCTGGGATTGCGGACACACCAACGTGGATCATCAGTCTGTAATGGTTAACTTTAAGAGCGGTGCTACCGGTACACTGAACATGATCGGCGGCGCTGCCAAGGGCGAACGCAACATCCATATCATCGGCACCAAGGGCGAAATCAAGGGCACTTTCGATGATTCTCTCTACGAAGTGCGCACCATTCACCAGGCACCGGGCGAAGTTCCCTACAAGACCGAAGTGGTGGATATGAAGATCGGCGGCGACAAGACCGGCCTGACCGGTTCTCATGGTGGCGGCGATATGCTGATGGTGGAAGACTTTGTGGATATTTGCCGCGGCGAAGAGCCCAGCATCTCCAGCACCAGCCTTACCGATTCTGTAAAGGGCCATTTGGCGGTGTTCTGCGCAGAAGAGGCCCGCAAAAACAACACCGTTGTGTCCATGACCAACCGTTTCTCCCCGAAGGAATAATCGAAATATAAATAAAGCCTCCGATCCTGCGATCGGAGGCTTTTTGTGTTATTGGCTATGTTATTCGGTTGTTTCCAAAGCGGCAAGCCGGGCGGTAAAGTAATCGGCCAGTTCATCCATGGTTTTTATGTTCCCGCCGGTGTCGGTGTAGATTTCTGTGAGAAGCGCCTGATCGTTTCCCCATAGTTCTCCCTTGCGGAGCCAGAATGCGCACTGGTTGGCTGTGCCGGCCACGGCATACACGTGATCGATCCCCTGCCATTGCAGGATCATCAGGTATTCTTTTCCGGCAATCAATTCTGTGCCGAAGGTTTGCATCAGGAGCACTTCCGTTTCCTCTCCGCATAAAAACCGCTTTACATCCACCACGCAGCGGGAACCGGCACCGCCGGTGTGTACGATCTCGTCGGTGGGGGTGCCCACCACCACAATCGTGGAAGAATCGCCGACCCACGTTGCCGTCAGTGCTTCTTCTATGGTGGTGTACTGCCTGCCGTGGATGCCGAAGTCGATTTCCGGGATACTGGGGACGGAGACGGGAGACGGCTGTTCTGCGGTGCAGGCGGGCAGCAAAAGCAGTGCTGCCATAGTAAACAGAAGGCAGAGGGTCTTTTTCATTTCCGTCACCCCGTTTGTGTATATTTCGTTCTGTTTTTATTATAGCAGATGCAGTTTTGCCGTGTGTGAATCTTTTGTTAAAACCGTGAAAAAATTAACGCGCAGCCGCCCGGGGGGTGTTGACATAACAGGGATGCAGGGTTAAAATTACCATGTGAGAAAATGCGCTTTTGGAGGGAATGGTATGCAGCGGCACGGCCATGCGGTGAATCTGACACAGGGCACCCTGTGTAAGCAGATGGTGTTGTTTGCCATCCCGCTTTTGCTCAGCAACATTTTTCAGCTTTTATACAACACTGCCGATACGGTGATTGTGGGCAATGCTATTGGCACCAACGCTTTGGCGGCGGTGGGCGCCGGCGGGCAGCTTGTTACCATGGTGGTGGGTTTTTCCCTGGGCTTTTCCACCGGCTCCAGTGTGGTGATTGCCCGGCATTTTGGCGCGGGCCAAAAAGGTAAAATAGAAAAAACCGTGCACACGGCCATTTGCTCCGCTTTTGTGGGCGGCATCCTGCTTACGCTGTTCTGCGAGCTGGTATCGCCGTTAATTCTGCGGCTTATCAATACGCCGGAAAGCGTGTTCGACCTGGCGGTGCAGTACCTGCGGTTGTACTTTTTGGGACTCACTTCACTGCTCCTCTATAATGTAGGCGCGGGTATTCTGCGCGGTGTGGGCAATTCTTTTTACCCCTTGGTGTTTCTCGTTATTACCAGTCTGGTGAACATCGGGCTGGATCTGCTCTTTGTGGTGGTGTTTCATTGGGGTGTGGCCGGCGCGGCCGTGGCCACGGTGCTGTCGCAAACCCTCTCCTGCATCATGGTGCTTTCCACCCTGCTGCGCACAAAAGAAATGTACCGCTTTTCCTTTAAAAAGATGGGCATCGATTTGCCCACCCTGAAAGATATCGTGAACATCGGTGTGCCCACCGGCCTGCAGTCGGTGGTGGCGGGTGCCTCCCGTGTGGTCATTCAGTCCAAGGTAAACCTCTTTGGTGAACTGGCCATGGCGGGTACGGTGTCGTACACTAAAGTGGATGGTTTCCAGATGATGCCCATTGAGGCGGTGTCCACCACAACAACCACCCTCATCAGTCAGAATCTGGGTGCCGGCAACGAAGACCGGGCCCGGCAGGGAGCAAAGTACGGCGTGGTGTTCTGCTTTTTCTTTGCTCTGTTCTCCGGTGTGGTCATTTATGCCTTTATCCCGCAGATCCTCAGCATCTTCACCCAGGATCCCACGGCTATTTCTTACGGCAGCCGTATGTGCAGCGTAATGGCGACCACCTATTTCCTCATTGCGACTGCCTCCTGTCTCGGTGCGGTCATCCGCGGCACCGGCGACGCCCGCAACCCCATGCTGATCTCCACAGCTTACCTGTGTGTGTTCCGTATGATCTGGTGTTCCTTCATTCTGCTTTTGTGGAACGATATCATGGCGATTTACATTAGCTACCCCATTTCCTGGGTGCTGAACGTAGGCACCATGTGGCTGTATTATAAACTGCGCTGCCCCCTGGGCAAGAAGAAACCCGCCGCTGTGCCGGCAGGTAAATAAGAAAGAGAGAGATTTATGGTTTTTTCAAGTTTGGTATTTGTATTTGGCTTTTTTGTGCTGAACCTGCTGGCGGTGCTGCTCAGCGGCAGCATTAAAACGCAGAATGTGGTGATGGTGGTTTCATCCCTCATTTTCTACGCCTGGGGCGGCCCTAAATTGGTGTTCCTGCTGTGCGGCATGGTATTCATCTGCTGGGCGGGCGCCCTGCTGGTGGAGCGCCTGCAGCAAAACGGAGGCACCGGAAAAGCGGCGCTGGTATGCACCGCCGTGCTGGTGCTGGTGCTGCTGGGGTATTTTAAGTACGCCGGTTTCCTTATGCATAACTTCGTGCTGCTCACCGGGCTTAACATCACCGTGCCGGAGATCGTACTGCCCATCGGCATTTCCTTCTACACTTTCCAGCTGCTCTCTTATGTGGTGGATGTATACAGGGGCGATGTGCCGGCCCAGCGCAAGTACTGGCTGCTGCTGCTCTATGCTTCGCTGTTCCACCAGTGCATTGCCGGCCCCATTGTGCGCTATAAAGATGTGGCGGAAGACATTGTGAGCCGTCGTGTGGACCTGAAAGATATCAGTTACGGTATTACCCGTTTCTCCGTTGGTTTTGCCAAAAAGGCTTTGCTTGCCAATACCTGCGCCATGCTGGCCGATTCCTTCCTGCCTTCCGATGCTCTGGCACTTTCTGCCACTTCTGCCGCCAGCATTCTTCTTGGCGGTTTGATGTTCACCCTGCAGATTTACCTGGATTTCTCCGCCTATTCCGATATGGCCATCGGCATGGGCCGTATGGTGGGCTTCCATTATCTCGAAAACTTCAACTACCCCTACCTGTCCGCCTCCGTTACGGAGTTCTGGCGGCGCTGGCATATGTCTCTGGGGTCTTTCTTCCGTGATTACGTGTACATTCCCCTGGGCGGCAACCGCTGCAGCGTGCCCCGTCATATTTTCAATATGTTTGTGGTGTGGGGTCTTACCGGCGCCTGGCACGGCGCCAGCTGGAACTACATCCTCTGGGGTCTGTATTACTTCCTGCTGCTGGTGCTGGAAAAATACGCGTTCCGCTTTGCGGAGGGCGCCCCGATGTGGCAGCTTGCCCTGCGGCGTGTGTATGTGCTGGTCGCTACCCTGTTTGGCTGGTATCTCTTCCGGTTTGAAAACATGGAACTGCTGGGAATTGCCCTGAAGGGTTTGTTCTGCCTCAACGGCAATGCGTTGGTCGATGGCGCCACCTCTCTGCTGCTGCTGAACCACTGCTTCTTTATTGTTGTGGCCGTGGTGGCCTGCACGCCTTTGTTTGCCAACCTGGGCAAAAAGACCGCCCTGCGTGCCGAAACAAACGAGGGCCTGGCCCGTGTATACGGCATTGTGACCGCCGCCATTCCCACGGTGCTGCTGTTCCTGTCGTTTATTTCCCTGATCGGTGACAGCTACAACCCCTTCCTGTATTCGCAGTTCTGATTTGTAAAAAGGAGATACTCTCATGGATGATAAAAAAACGACTCGCCGCGCGCCGCGTTACCGGGAAGAGCCCAAGCCTGCCGGCCGGCGTGAAGCCCGCAAAGAGCGGGAGCGCCGCAGCGCCGCCGCACCGGAAGCGGAGCAGATGTTTGCGCCTGCCGCTTTGAAGGAAGAGCCCGCTGAGGTGATCGTGCCGATGGAAACGGCATCTTTTGCCGAAAAAACCGTACCGGTGCGCCGCCGTCCGTCCCGCTATGCTGTGCCCGAAGAACCGGAACAGGCGGTCGTGCCGGTTTCTGTGCCGGAAGACCCTGCCGAACCCGTGCCTCCGGTGCGAATGGCAAAAGAAGAGAAAACCGTGCCGGTGCGCCGGCATATATACCGCAAAGAGCGCGAACAAATGATGGCTGCGGAAGCCGAACGTCCCGCGGTGATCACCCCCGCGCCCGAAGAGACCCCTGCCATGTTTGTGCAGGAAAAGCCCGCGGTGCCGGCCGAACCCGCACCGGAAGCCATGCCCCGCCGTGGTGCGGCAGCCCGCCGTGCCCGTGAACGCCAGAAGTGCAGCCGCATTCTGTTCCGTGCCGACCAGGCCAAGATCCTTTCTTTTGCCTCTCTGCTGGTCATTGTGTTCCTGCTGGGGCTGATCATTCCCCTGCGCCCCACGGTATCGGAATCCGAAAAGCGTGAACTGACCAAGTTCCCCCAGATCACCTGGGAGAGCTTTTGGGACGGTAAATTCTTCCAGGGGGTAGAGACCTGGTACGCCGATACCTACCCCTTCCGCGAGCAGCTGCTGGCTGTAAACCGCGGTGTGACCGACCTGTACGGCATCGGCGATGCCCAGTTTATCGGCGATAAGATCCACAGTGACGAGATCCCGGATTTTGAGAACACCACCTCCGATTTTATTTCGCCTTCCACCTCCGGCACCGCATCTTCGGCGCCCTCTTCTTCCGAAGAAAGCTCTGCGGTTTCTTCGGAGACCTCCTCCGAAACTTCCTCCGAGACCTCTTCGCAGGAAAGCTCTGCCAGCTCCAATGATGTGTCTTCTCTGCCGGTGAACAGTGTGCCGGTCGAGGATCAGGAGCTGCAATCGCCGGAGCAGATCAACTCCGTTTATTTGCTGGGCGATACCGCCTTCGGCCTGTACGGCTTCTCTCAAAGCGCTTCTCTGAACTACTGCTCCATCATCAACACGGCGGCAGAAAAGCTTAGCGGCAAGGCCCAGGTGTATTCCATCATTGCGCCTATTTCTTATTCCGTGTACCTGAACGAAGCGACCCAGGATAATCTTGGCCTGCCCAACTGCGGCAATGCCATTCAGTTTATGTACGCCAATATGGATAGCCGGGTGAAGCCGGTTTCCATTTACGGCAACATAGCTGCCCATGCGGACGAATACCTGTATTTCCGCACCGACCACCACTGGACCGGCCTGGGTGCTTACCGTGCCTACGAGGTCTTCTGCAACGTCAAGGGCATTCCGGCGCATCCGCTCTCTTATTTTGAGGAAGTCTCCTTCGAGGGCTTCCTGGGTTCGCTGTATGCTGCCTGCAATTCTCCCGCTGCTCTGGCTGCCAACCCGGATACTGTGATTGCCTACAAGCCTGTGGGTGCCGATACGCTGCACGCCATTGGTACGGATGGGGAAGAATTCGACTGGCCGATCATTAACGATGTGACCGATTGGCCCACCGGCCTGAAGTACAACGCCTTCTCGGCAGCTGACCAGGCGCTGGAGACCATTCACAACGAAACCATCACCGACGGTTCTGCCGTGCTGGTGGTGCAG